>JAEHKQ010000138.1 GCA_016838795.1 Nitrosopumilales archaeon | reverse complement strand
TCATTTCAGAAAAAATGAGTGTTATAGGTGGTTTTGCCTCGTTGTCTTATGCTTCTGATACTCAATCTGATGAAGCCACATCATTGCTGACTCGCATGACACAGCTTGGTGCGGAAATATCAAACAGAGTTTTGTTTTTTGATCTATGGTGGAAAAGAGTTGTTGATGAAAAAAACGCCAGACGGCTAATTAACGGATCAGGGGATTTGGCACAATATCTAAGGCATAAACGACTTTTAGCAAAATACTCACTTACTGAGCCTGAAGAGAGAATCATCAATACTCTTGATGTGACAGGAATAACTGCACTTATGAAATTGTATGATAAGATAACAAACGCATTTGAATATTTGGTAAAGGTAGATGGCAAATCTAAAAAATTAACCCGAGAACAGCTTACAGCATTCATTAGAAACCCAAAGGCAAAGACAAGGGAAGTTTCCTACAAATCCTTGCTGACAAAATTTAAAGAAAACAAAGGAGTTCTGGGAGAAATCTATCAGAATATTGTTCTTAACTGGAAGGATGAGGGTATTGAAATCCGCGGATATCCATCACCAATAACAATGCGCAACGTAGGAAATGATGTTGATGATAAAACTATAGAATCACTACTTCAGGTATGTAAAAAAAATACTCATGTTTTTCAAAAATTCTTTTTAGAAAAAGCAAAAATGCTTGGAATGAAAAAACTCCGTCGATATGATCTTTATGCTCCATCTGTAAAAAGAGTCAAAGAAAAAAATTATCCGTATGATAAATCGGTGAAACTAGTTTTAGAATCGCTTGGTAAATTTAGCCCTAAACTTTCAGGATTTGCAAAAAGTGTCTTTGATGAAAACCATGTTGATTCATCCATACGGCCTGGAAAACGTGATGGGGCATTTTGTAGTAGTTTGGCTCCAAAAATCACTCCATATGTTCTAGTAAACTTTACAAGAAAGACTCGAGATGTGTTTACGCTTGCCCATGAATTAGGTCATGCGGTTCACAGTGTTGCCGCAGCTGATAAATCCATACTTGTTTCAGATGCACCGCTTCCTTTAGCAGAAACAGCGTCAACATTTTCTGAATTATTGTTGTATGAGAATTTATCTGACAAAGTTTCAGATGATGAAAAGAAGATTATGCTTTCAGAAAAAATTGATGAGCTTTATGGCACCATTTTGAGACAATCCTTTTTCACATTGTTTGAGATTGCTGTGCATGAACAAATTGCACAAAGTACTACGGTAGATGAAATCTCAAAAACATACCTTCGTAACCTTGGAGAGCAATTTGGCAGTTCTGTAAAACTAACAGAGGATTTTGCAGTGGAATGGGTTTGCATTCCTCACTTTTA
>JAEHKQ010000137.1 GCA_016838795.1 Nitrosopumilales archaeon | reverse complement strand
CTGTTGATAATTTTATCATCGACGTCGGTGAAATTTTGGACAAGTTCTACCTCTATTCCACTTGACTCCAAATATCTTCTGAGAATATCAAAAACTATGATTGTTCTTGCGTGCCCAATATGGGATTCGTCATAAACCGTAACTCCACATAGATAGATTCGAATCTTACCTGATGACTTCAGCTCTTTTTCATTTCCACTTAGTGTATCAAGAATTTTCATTTCATTTACCTCATTCAAATGGTCTGGCAGCAATTATTCTCTTGTGCTGACTATTTTTGTTTAATGCGTGGATCTTATCCACTAGATGTTTCTCAATTTGTATAATTTTAGCAGTTTCTTCTACAGATAATTTTTTTTCGAATAAACAAAATAGTATTGAATCAATTTCGTCATAAGTCATTCCAATTTCATCTTCTGCAAAATGATTCAACCAAAGATGAGGACTACTCTTTTTGGTTAAGATTGATTCAGGCACTCCAAGATGTTCCCCAATCTTTCGTACTTGAGCTTTATACAATGAAACAATTAGTAGAATGTCTGCACTTGCATCTCCAAATTTTGTGAAATAACCAATGAGATATTCACTTTTATCACTGGAACCAACTACAAGATATTTTTTCAAATTGGAATAATAGTAAAGTAAATTTGCTCTAACTCTAGCTCTGAGATTACCTAATGCTTTTTCACTAGGTTCAAGATATTTTGAATATTGATTAACAATTGGATTGATGTCAATTAATTTGTAATCTAGTTTTAGTTCCTCAACCAACTTTAATGCATCCTCTGTTTCATCTTTTGGTGAAATTTTTGAATCTGGCATCAGAAGAGCAAGTGATTCCTTTGGAAAGAATCTATTACACAGATACGCAGTCACTGCAGAATCAACTCCACCACTCAGTCCAAAAATCAAACCTTTGGAATTATTTTGCGAAACTTGATTTTTTAGAAACTCTTCAATTGTTTTTGTAATGGATGCATAATCCTGATTAATAATTTCATTAAGAATTTCTTGATTCACAGATAAATTCACAATTTTTTGTCATAAAAGTTGTGTTAAATATCAACATAGATGCCGTCATTGCGGACTTCGACATTATAGGTTTGTAGCTTTACATCCTCAAGATAATCTAGCAATTTGCCCGTCTTGATATTATAATGCCAAGAATGCAACGGACATTCAACCACATCCCCATCTAACTCACCTGGAGCAATGGAACCATCTTGATGAACACATAGCGCATCCAGAGCATGGTAACCATCTTTATTGAAAATTGCAATTTTTTTACCATCGACATTAAACTCCCATCCTTTTCCAGATGGTATGGAATCTTTTTTGGCAACTTTTTTCCAAGTCATAATTTTCAAAATTAGACTAACCTACACAATATATCAATCTATTATATTCAAAGTATTATGGATATTAACAAAATTAAGGTAAACCAAAACAAGCAAAAGATCCTGACCTGGCTTGAAGATATTAAGACTGATTATATTCTCGCTAATCTTGAAAAATTAGGACGTAGTGATTTGCTATTCTCTATTTCAGTAGGTGAACCATCGATTGTAATTTACACATTAACGACTCACCCAGATAGAATTATTCTTCAATCTGACATAGCGTTCAGCGACAACCATAAAGAGGTAATAGCAAAAATGAGCGAGCAGAATTATGCCAAATTTGTAGTAGGTTTAGAAACGCTATTGGCGACTTTGAATATTAGGTATAGATTCTTTTTGAAAGATAACAAAGTCGAGAAGATCCGAATACACCTTTTCGTACATGACGATATTATGACTAAAGATGTTATCTTACAGGATTTTAGTCGTGTTCAAGAAGTAACCGTAGTGTTGTTAAATCAAATAAACACGGCATTAGGTTTTGCCGTAACGGCCCAAACCGTACAACAAGTTGATGATACTAAGGATAGACCGGGTGTCACTTAATTTGCGCCTATTAGATTAGACAGATGTTATGATTATATAGCGTTAAAATTTGTGATGG
>JAEHKQ010000136.1 GCA_016838795.1 Nitrosopumilales archaeon | reverse complement strand
TTTTTTAGTCGATTAGTTCAGTCCAACCTTTTACGAAGACTGAGTTCTTGTATAGAGGAACTGGTTGTCCAACTGTAAAGTCCATTGGTCTCATCCAAAAGATTGCTTTTGTTGGGCAAACTCCAATGCATGCTCCGTCTGCGATGCATCTTTCTGGATAAAAGACAAATGCTTTACCCCTCTTCCAGCCTTCAACAGGTTTTACTCTGAGTACATCAGGTCCCAAAGTGGTACAAATTTCAACGCAAAGTGCGCATCCAATACACATTTGTTCACTAATGTCTGGTAAAATTGCTACTGGCATTGTAAATCAAATGTCTTTTTTGATCTTAATATAACTTACCCAAAATGAACGGATTATAACGGCGTTAGCGGATTTTATAACACTTCGAATTTTGATCGCTTTCTAGCTAACCTTAGATGCATTTTTTAAAGAACATTCAACTGTAACTCAGAATTATGCCGTTCTACGGACAACTTTGTTATCAAATTAGAATCAAGAATGTGTCTACCTGTGGGAGACAAAACCCAGCCTTCCTGCTTCTTTTTCCTGCCAACGCTTGCAAACAAGACAGTAGAATTTGATTCCCTTGCAACAAATGCAAGTAGCATGATGTAAGTATTGACAAGTCTACCTACGTCTTTTCCATCCAATAAATTGTAAAGACCATTTAAGGAATCAATAATCACAACAGATTTTTTATTTGAAATCATCAATAAAACTTTCTCGAGGATTTGATTCCAGTCATCTTTAATTGGTGAAAAGAGAGAAATATTTTCTTTTTTTTCTATGATGCCAGCCTTACAATAGCCAGTATACAACAAATCAAAATCTATGTAAACTATAGGTGTTTCAATTTGTTTAATCAGTTCAGAAAGAAAAGCAGCCTTAACGAACGGTTCTTTACAAAGAATTGAACTTAATGTATTTTGTTCCAAGTACTTTCCGGCTTCATTAACTTGAATAGTTCGTTGATCAGGATTTTTATCCAACACAAAACAACACCCTAGCTGATATAATAATGGACGTAGAAAATGAAGACATTTCTAATGATTTTCCCACTGGTGGTAAAATTTACCTCAACAACGCATCGGTTTCACTAATGCCATTAGAAAGCATTAAGGCAATGACCGATTTCTTGGTTTCTTACTGTTCTATAGGACCTGATTCAATTGATTCAGAACCATTTGTGACAGACAAACTTAGACAAACACGGAGAATTATAGCTGATTTAGTAAAATGCCAACCAGAAGAAATTATTCTAACCCAAAGTACTACTGATGGAGTCAATGTTGTTGCAAACGGGCTATCATTTGATTCAAAATCAAACATAATCATTCGAGGCATGGCACACGAACACCATGCAAATTATTATCCTTGGTTGAGACTATCGGACAAATTACAAATTAAAAATCTTAAAGTCGATGAGCAAGGATTTTTTGATATGAAAGAACTTCAAAGCATGTTAGACTCTAACACAAAATTGGTGACACTTAGTCATGCATTGTATAACACTGGTACCATTCTACCAATAGAAGAAGTTGGAGAAATCCTTGAGAAAAACAACACACCATACTTTCTTGATACAGCTCAAACAATAGGCTGCATTGGCGATTTTGATGTTAACAACACAAAATGTAATTTTATGTCATTCAATGGCTCAAAATGGCTTTGTGGTCCTATGGGCACAGGGCTATTCTTTTGCAAAAAAAGTTCAAGTGATTTACTTGAACCACTTGCTATTGGTGGAGAATCAGCAATGATTTATGATGAAAACAAGCTTTCATACAAAGATCTCCCAAAAAAATTTCAGACTGGATTTCGTAATTATGTGGGAATGGTTGGACTTGAATCCTCGGTACGCTACCTTTTACAATTTGGAATGCAAAACATACGAACAAAGGTCATCAAACTTGCAAATCAATTACGTGATGAACTATCAAAAACTTCGGGCGTAACTTTGTATGGTCCAGCAGATCCAGAAAAAAGGACAAGCATTGTTTCATTTAACATTGAAGGACATGAACCACAAACTATTGTTGAAAGACTTGAGAAGCAAAACATCGTGCTTTCTGTACGTGAAATACTTGAGAAAAAACTAGTACGCGCGTCTCCTCATCTTTTTAACACAGAATCAGAAATGGCGATGGTGATAAACGCGTTAAAGAAGTTATAACTTCTCTTGTTCTTCTATAACCATCATCGTTAGAGTAGACTGAACTTTGTTGATTTTTCTAATTTTATTCGTAATAATTAATCTTAATTCTTCAGCATTATCTGTTGAAATCTTCACAATTATATCATAAACACCATAAACGCCCTGAACATCATAATTCACTTCACTTTCTGCAGCTAAGATTTCTTTTACTTCACTTATTACTGATTCATCATTTCCAAGATCTGAATTTAACAAAACATATGCAGTTGGCACATTACAAATTTCATTGGACGCTATTTAACCGTTGATTATATTTTTCAAAGACTGATTAATTACTAAATTCACTAATCTCCATGACACTACTTGATCTAACTCTTACAATTTCAGAAAAATTACCTACATTTCCCGGTTCACCAAAACCACAATTCATTCCATGGAATAAAATTAAAAGCGATGGATACAACCTAGAACTGCTTTTCCTTAGCTCACATACTGGAACACACATTGATGCACCGTTTCATTTCATTGATAAAGGTAAAAAGATTCATGATATTTCTGCCAACAGACTTGTTGGAACAGCAACTCTGATCAAGAAAAGAAAAAAACCAAATCAATCTATTACAAGAAGTGATATTATTAATTTTGAAAAAAAACACGGCAAAATTCCAAAAGACGCTATTGTGATTTTCTCTACTGGTTGGAACAAAAATCTAGAGAAGAAATTTTATTTTGAAAAAATCCAGGCCTCTCTATATCTGCAGCTAAATATCTAGTTTCAAAAAAAATCAATCTTGTAGGCATCGATTCTCCCAGTATTGATCTTGGTAATGAAAAAAAATTCTTAGTACATCACATTCTTTCAAAAAATAATATTTTGATTGTTGAGAATTTAATAAATCTAGAAAAAATTCGAAATACACATTTTGATTTTGTTGTGCTTCCTTTAAAGCTCAAAAATGCAACAGGTTCACCTGTTAGAGCAATTGCACTCTAAAGTACAAACTGGAATCTCTCTCTCTTGTAGTTTTTAGATAATGTTCCTACTATTGGTAGTTGATGTCCACAATTCTTACATCTATTGTTTTGATCTAGATTGTATTCTTCAATATCAAACCCAAATCGCTTTACTGCAATGTTATTGCATTCGGGACAATAGGTGTGTTCTAGAGGATGTCCTGGCACATTACCAATGTAGGCATATTGTAGCCCTTCTTTTTTAGCAACTTCATAATGTTTTTCAAGAGTTTTTACTGGCGTTGGCTCAAACTCCATCATCTTATAATCTGGATGAAATCTCAAAAAGTGAATTGGCATTTCTGGTCCAAATTCCTCATAAATGAATTTACATAATTTTTTTGCATAATCCAAATCATCTCCAGCTTCAGGAACAATTAGATCGGTAATCTCAACATGAATCTTAGTTTTATCACGAATTTCCAAAAGTGTATCAAAAATTGGTTTTGGGTCTGGAACTCCAATGTATCTTCTAGTAAATTGTGGTTCTGCGCTTCCTTTGAAGTCAACAGTAATGCAATCCAAAAACTCTCCCATCATTTTTACCGTTTCTGGTGTATCATATCCATTTGAGACAAAAAGGTTGAACAATCCTTGTTTTCTGGCTATCACTCCAACATCTCTAGCATATTCTATGAAAATGGAAGGCTGGTTGTATGTATACGCAATACCATCTGCCTTGTAGTTCAATGTAGTTTGTACAACTTCTTCAGGCGTCATATCGGTACCCTCAACCTTTCGCCTTTGACTAATGTCATAATTTTGACAATACTTGCAAAGCCAATTACAACCAGTTGTTGCAATTGAGAATACTTTGGAACCAGGCATGTAGTGAACAGCAGGTTTTTTCTCTATGGGGTCAACATGTCCAGTAATGACTTTACCATAAACAAACAGATCTAATCTTCCATCAACCTCACCTCTAATTCCACATAGTCCAATCTGATTTTTGCCTAGCTCACAATACCGTGCACAAGCAGTACAACGAACTTTATCATTAGGTAATTTCTCGTATAGAATTGCTTCCTTTCCTATCATTCTATAACTAGGCTTTTGACTAATATAAGCAAACATCTTCATTCGCAATGCTAAAAATATAGAAAAACACGAATTATTCCTATGAGCAAACCAGGAAATGTTTGGCGGAAATTACATGGAAAGATCACAAAAAAACCAACTAATTTCTCGTGGTTTATAGAAGAAACACTAGCAGGTTCTGGAATGCCAACAACTTATGATGAGTTGGAATGGGCTCTGAAACAAGGTGTCAAATCAATTGTAACGATGACAGAAAATGCATTGCCAGAATCTTGGGTTAAAGATGTAAATTATCTCCATGTTCCTACTACAGATCTTACACCACCTGATATGGATAAAATTGATACTGCTGTGGATTTTATTCATTCAAGAATTAACAACAAAGAGCCTGTGATGGTTCACTGTGCTGCTGGTATGGGTAGAACAGGAACAGTTTTAGCTTGTTATCTTGTGAAATATCAAAAATATTCTGCAAAGGATGCTATTAAGAAGGTAAGAACCGAAAGACCTGGTTCTATTCAGTCAGAAGTACAAGAATTGGCAATTCAGTTTTATGAAAAGCATACCAGTAACTGATTTTTAGGATACTACTTCAGACACTAGTTTTCTATCAACTATTTTGATTTTCACTTGTTTATTGTCACTAAAGACTAATGTCAAGCCACCCTCACTGTCCGGGTCTTCTACTTTAACCAATTCTACCATTTTAATTGGATCAAATTTTTCCATTTTTATCCACCATGTCACTCCGGGATAGAAATGGTTTCAATCTTACCGTCGACCGCCTTGATAAACATGAATCTATTATCCTTGAAGATTATTGTAATGCCATCTTCTTTGTCTGGCTCTTCAATTTCAAGAACTGGTTGTCCTAACAGACCATCATATTTTGCCATGAATACTTTCTAGAAAAGTCCTTTATATCCCTAATTGATTTTTATTTCAATTTCTTTTGCATGATTTTTGACATTGGAAGCTTGTATGTAATCATGTTTCTGCCAGGATGCTGATGCCTCTGCCCCAATCTTGTGTTTTCCTTCTCCTAACTCAGAAGCCTTGAATGAAATTTTGCCCCAATTGTGAGGTAAGACTAAAGAAAACTGATACTGGTCTACGCTGTACCAAGTGTGATTATACTGAGGGTGGTGCTACAACTACAAAACAAGTTAAGATCAAACTAGTTGATGGAAAACTAGTATCTGAAGTAGTATCCTGAAAATTAGTTGCTTGTGTGCTTTTCATAAAACTGAATTGCTAATTCTTGACCTTCGGATTGAATAGAACCGGGTCTTTCGGTTCTTACCTTTT
>JAEHKQ010000135.1 GCA_016838795.1 Nitrosopumilales archaeon | reverse complement strand
CTGAAATAGATGCAATAGTAGAAATAAAATAATTTTAAATTTTCAATCTTAATTTCTTTTCCTTTTGTAATTTGTAAGCAGTAAGTCCATTGAAACTAAAGATGATAGCTAATCCTGCATAAGCTAATGGTTGACTGTACTCGATTAGCACTGCAGAAATTCCTGTTCCAAATATACTTGGCAAAAATGATAGTACGTATAGCCACCAACCACAACATCCTAATGGAACAAGTGAAAAGAATGAAAAAAATGATGTAGCAGCTGTACTACTTGTGTTTCCACCAAATGCCTTTTTCTTAATACTTAGTTTACAACCTAGTCTTTTTCCATGCTCAACAAGATACATTTGCATTCCAACACCAACTCCCATTCCAATAATTATAATAGAATTAAGCTGAAATGCAGCACTTATTGCAGCATCTGGAGGCAAAGCTGGAGTAGTTACAACAACCACTGTCAGATAAGCAACCATAGTTATGATACCGACAATAACTCCCTTTTTGACAGGATTCATGTTTCATCAAACACTTCAGTTTCAGGATGAAATGCCACCCATTCAAACCAAAATCCAGGATTAAAAGGCAGGCGAATTAATTCAGTTCCTTCAAGGAGGCCAGAGATAGCAATACCATCATAATTCCATTCAGAATTAGTTTCAGTGTCAAAAATCTTATTGTCATCAAAGAAAAATTCGAGAACTTTGTCATCTAGGGTTCTTTCAAAGGCTCTGGTATCTCCTTGGAAAAGTGAAACTAGTAAAATTGGCTTGTTGTTTATCTGATCATTAATTGTTATTGATGATTCTACATCTTCTTGTTTGTAAGCTTTGTAAATTTCACCATCGTTAAATCCCAATATGATTTCTTTTGGATGCATTCTGTCATCATTATTATCTACAGGAAAAATTATTCTAGAATCAGTGTAATAATCACCATAAGGATCAACGCCATAAGCTCTCACATGCCCAGTATCTGTAGTTAAAACTACTGTATCTGGAAAAAGATTTTTCCAATCTTGCCAAGTGATAACATCAAAAGGAACGATGTTTAATTCGTATCCCGTTAGTTCGCCAGTAATTGCTTTACCCATTGCTTGACTCCAGTATGAATTTGTCAACCTATCATACATGACGAGGTTACTGTTGTAGAGTTTACCTGAAGTTCCAAACTCAACTTCTTGGCCATTAATTACACGCTCAAAAACCTGATTTGTATAGCACAGTGGACAATAGGTAACAGCCACAGGAACGCCACCAACATTATCGTTTACAATTTCATGCCAAACCAAAATCGATAATGGATATGCTCTTGCGTCGCCGTTAATTTCCAAACCTATTACAATATCATCATCTGAAACGTGATTTTCATTAGAGGCTTCTGTGAATTGTGGATTATCAATAGATGGAATTCCATCTTTAGGGGGACCTCCACTTTTAATTTTATTAAGTGGGACTAGATGCTTTTGTCCATTTGTTATCATTATTCCATCATCTGATGATTCTGGAATTATCAAGCTGTTTTCTGAAGGCTCTGAGCCAGGGATTATTACAAATATGGCAATAAGTGCGATGCCTACTATAACAGGTATGATGTATTTTATGTTCAATTTACTGAAAATTTGTTTTTGAATTATTAAAAAATTGTTCCAAATTAAAAAAAATGTTTTCAAAATGTGGAAAAAATTAGGGTAAAAGCCTTTTAACTAAACCAAAAACCAATTGAGGGTGTTGACGGAAGCCATCATAAAGGAAAGCAAGTTACATGATATTACTCATTTTGGCATAAGAGCAGCAATAGCGGTTATTTTCATTGTTAATGCTTCTGGAAAATTTAATCCTGGTTTTGTAGAGTGGTTAGTAAGTATTGGTATTCCAGCCGAAATGCAAATTCCAATTGCTCTTGCCGAATTAGCATCTGGGACTTTTCTTCTTGTTGGAGTTTTGAGCAGAATATCTGCTTCGTTATTGTCTATTATTTTGTTGGGAGCTATTTTCTATGTCAAAAAAGCATCTAATTTAACAGGAGACGGTGGCTATCAAATTGATCTGATGCTTCTTGCTGCTTGCTTGGCTATAATAGCGATTGGGCCTGGTAGAGTTTCTATATCACATCTAGTAAAACGCATTCCGAGATTCTTACAATAAATTTTTTTAATGTAATTTTTTATTAAATTCTTTTAGAAACGTCATCATTTTTGATTTTGGTATTACAGCACCACATGCTTTGTTATGTCCTCCACCTGAACCGCCTAGATCAGTAGCCAATGTATTAACAATGTTTCCTAAAGGGAATTTACAATCTTTGGAGCCTCGTATTGATACTGCATAAATTCCATGGTCAACTCGTTCTTTGAATGCTACACCTACATCTTTGTCAGAGAATCCAAGAACAAAATTTACTGCCCCACTAGCACCAGAGTCGGATAGTTCCATATAGGCAAGATTCTTCATGATTTTCATCCCTTTCTTTACTTTGGTCATTATCTGTGCCAATTTTTCTACCTGAATTTGTGCAAATTCATAAGTATTTGGAATTTCATGTGGATATTTTGATTCTGTAAGTTCTTCGACCAAATATAATAAATAATCAGGATCTTTTTGATGCCCAACAATATTGTATGTTAGGACTGTTGCACTAATTAGGGCAAATTGTCTGTCAAACATTTGTAAAAGTTTTGAGCCTATTGGTCTGTCATCCATATAGTCTGTAATGGCAGCACACACGGCGACAAATATAGCATGCTCATTTAGTTTTGATTTAAATTTTGTATATACGAGGACACTCGTACACTCGTTAACATCATGAATCATTTTAACACTAATTTTTTCGAGTTGTTTACGAATTTTTGAATTAATTGGATGATGATCAATATAGGTAATCGAAACATGGCGTTTCCTAAGTTTGGTAAGGATTTGAACAAACTCATCTTGGTTTTTTTTACTTAGCCCCAAATCACAAATAAATAAAGTTTTTAGCTTGTCATCACTTGCAATTTTTTCTAAAGATTCCATTTGTCCCGGATAGTCTACAAGTACTGTGTCACCTCCAAATGCTTGACGTATTAAAGCCGCAGAACTGATTCCGTCAGCATCTTCTTTGTGAGAAAGACAAACCAGCTTTAGCTTTTTGGGCTTGGCTTTGGTTGTAGTTTTAGTTTTTTTAAGTACCATCTTGTAAATCCGCCTATGACCCTCATTTAAATTAAAAATCGTTATCTATCCTTTTTCTTTTTAATTGTAGATGTACTAGATGTCAAAATAGATCTTGCGTTGGATTTAGAAAATACATCATAAAAGCTGGAACCATTCATCTGTGTTTTCAAATCTAATTCCTGAAATTTTTTTAACTGACTATCTGATGCGTTTAGAATCATCTCATCTAACTGGTTCATGTATTTTCGTTCTGCTAGAGACATTTGATTTTAAATTAAAAATTAGCTTATAGGGACTAGAGTTAACAGATTAGACCTAATGCTAAATTTCAAATTTCTTAAACATGCGTGAGCGATGAAGATATAATAGCAAATTTTGAATAATTTAGTCATATGGAAACGAAAAACATCGGTCTTAGAAATATTGAGGTAGCAGACACCAGAATATCAAGCATAGATGGTGAGAAAGGTAAACTAATCTATCGTGGATATGATATCTTAGATCTTACAAAAAAATCTAATTTTGAAGAAACTGCATATTTGCTTTTACATGATGAACTTCCATCACGAAGACAATTTGATGATTTTAAACAAAAGTTAGCAGCAGAAAGGACAATCCCAAAGAGAGTGCAAGAAAATATGGGAAATTGGCGTAAAGATGCGGATCCTATGGATATGCTGCAAGCATTTGTGGCAGCATTATCTGGTTATTATGATGAGGAGTTTCAAGATAAGGAAGCTAGCTATGGCAGAGCTATAACCCTTATTGCAAAGGTTCCAACTATTGTAGCGAGTTGGGAGAGAATACGAAACAACAAAGATTTGGTTCATCCTGCTCTAGAATTAAGTCATGCTGCTAATTTTCTGTATATGTTAACTGGTAAAAAACCAGATTCCGAAATTGAAAAAATATTTGATATTTGTTTGATTTTACACGCTGATCATACCTTCAATGCTTCCACATTTGCGGCAAGACAAGTTGCTTCAACTAGAGCTCACATGTATTCGGCTGCAAGTGCTGCCATTGGTGCCTTAAGTGGTGAACTTCATGGTGGTGCAAATTATGAGGTAATGAAAATGCTTCTTGACATTGAAACAGTAGATAATGTAGAACAATGGATTAAATCAAGTATAAGTAAAGGAGAAAAAATAATGGGAATGGGTCATGCTGTTTACAAAACGTATGACCCAAGAGCTCAGGTTTTAAAAGAATTGTCAAGGAAGCTTGCTGATCGAACTGGAGATCCTTGGTTTGAGATTACACAAAAAGTTGAACAAGTGACAATTGATGAAATAAAAAAACAAAAAGGAATTGACATCTATCCAAATGTTGATTTGTATAGTGCCTCACTTTACTATATGCTAAAATTCCCAATGGATTTGAATACCCCAATATTTGCGATTTCAAGGGTTGCAGGTTGGGCAGCGCATATCATAGAAGAAAAATTTGCTGAAGCAGCTCCAAAGCCAGCACTCTATAGACCTAAAGCTGTGTACGTTGGAAAATATTGTGGTCCTCAAGGTTGTGAGTACAAACCACTTGACCTAAGAGCTGAAGCAAAAATCGATTAATTTCTCGAGTTTAACCATTCTTTGGCTTTTAAATTTATGTCGTGTTTGTACAAAACTTCAAAGACCATATCGTAAAAGGATATTCCCTTTTTTCTTGCTTGTTCATCAAGCCACTTTATTCCATCGGCAAGCTCAGGGTCATATTCTGAGAATTCAACAAGCTCATCGACCATCTTAGTAAAGAAGGCATGTGATTCAAGCATTGAGGAGTGATTTCAATCTACGATCATAAGTACAGGATTCAAATTATATAGACAAAAAAGGCAACTTTTTCGGGGTAATACAAGTTCAACAAGGCTTGTTTAGGCTCAGGTCACAGTTTGTATCAAAT
>JAEHKQ010000134.1 GCA_016838795.1 Nitrosopumilales archaeon | reverse complement strand
TGTCATTTAAGAGCTAACAAAGTTCTAGGAACCCATCATTCCAACCATTTTTGGAGGAGATCTGTAGGCCTTGCTTACAAAAATATCTGGATCAGCTGTAACCTGAACAAATTTCAATTCATTTTCAACAGGTGGAGAAAGAATAACTTTTTCTCCCGCATCAAGAGTGCCAAGTTCCAGAGTATCACCCCCGCCAAAATTAACTTTAACATTAGTTAATGGTTGAGACCCAGTATTTTGAATTATGACTCTAGCCACGACAAAAAGACTTTGCCGATCAATAAGTGGATCTACGTAAATATCATAATCTTGTGTCGCAATTGCCACTTTAGAAATATCAAGAATAATAACTAGAGCGATAATTACTATAGCACCAATACCTGCACCAATTAGGATGGTGTAATTATTCACTGATTGATATCATCTAATCTTATTATTAATAGTGTTTGAAAATATTATTCTAAGTTAATCTTGTTCAGGGATTATTGGAAGTGTTGTAGTAGACAATACATGTTTCGTTTTTCGTATTTGTTTTGTGACAATGTCCTCAATTTCTTTGCTAGAATTTGCTTCAATTTTTACAAAAATATCATAAACGCCAAAAGTACCTTTCGCTTCTTTAACAAAATCCAACTTTAATAATTCTCGCATCACATCCATTTCGTGAGCTATTTCACTGGTTACCAAAACATATGCAATTTCCATTGTTATTCGCCTTTCATTTCTTCTCTTGTCTTAAATTCTGGTTTTATGCCAAGAGAATCATAATTTCCTGTTGAACAAGTAAAACAAAGAGAATCTTTTGGGATTCCAATTGCGTTTGCTAGATTTTCTGCATCATTATATCCTAGAAAGTCAGCGCCTATATCAGACCTGACTTTTTCAATAATTGTTTCTTCATCCTGATTTTCTCCATTTACAAATGTGGCAAGTTCCTCTTGTGATGGGAAATCAATTCCAGCATAACACGGATAACGAATTGGAGGATAAGTAACTAACATGCTAATTTTTTTTGCGCCGGCTCTTCTTAATGCTTTGATAATGGCCCTTGAGCTAGTTCCCCTAACTAAGCTATCATCAACAACCACAACATGTTTTCCTTCAATTATTTCAGTGATTGGAATAATCCATCTGTTAATTTCTATTCTATCGCTTTGATGAGGTTCAATAAAACTTCGAAGTGGTCCTTTTCTACTGTATCGATCTTTTAACAATCCTTCATCAAAAGGTACTCCAAGTTCTTGCGAATAACCTAGTGCTGCAGGTCGTGCAGAATCTGGAACTGGAATTACTAAATCAGCGTCAGTAATTGGGAATTTTTTTGCCATAAATTTACCAATTTGTTTTCTGGCCAAGTAAATATTAGAACCTTCCATTTTGCTTGCAGGATGAGCAAAGTAAGTAAATTCAAATGAACAATGAGCCTTTTTGCAATCACTAGAGAACATCTCTGTCTCAAAACCATTTTTACTAAGTTTAATGAGCTCACCTGGTTTTACATCACGTTCTAACTTCGCTCCCACAGCAGCTAGTGCCGAGGATTCTGATGCAACGACGTAGGAATTGTTTTCTTTTTTGTATCCAAGTACCATTGGTCTAAATCCTTTAGGATCTCGTGCAGCGTAAACTGAATTATCATCTGTAAGAAAAGTAAAACAATATGATCCAATCATTTCATTTTTCAAAATTGAAAGTGCCTTTCCAAGCTGGCCATGTTCTGAAATAAGTGAAACCAATCTTTGAGTTGCAACAAGTGTATCACTCGCATTTTGTGGTGTAAATGAACAACCCCCAACCATATTCGATAGTTCTTGAACATTAGATATGGTCCCATTATGAGCAACACAGAGATCTTTCACTTTGAGTGGTTGAGCATTTTCTAAATTGCTTTTCCCAATTGTTGAGTATCTAACATGACCAATTACTGCAGAAGAGTTGTACTCGTCTGCAATTTTTTTAAATTCTGTAGCTGATGCTGATACCAAACCTAGTTTTTTTAGTGGAGGTTTATTTGGAACTGCAATCCCCCATGCTTCTTGACCTCTATGTTGTAGTGCCCTCAGAGCATCAATTGCCATTGGGATGACATTTGAATCATCAAGACTAAAAATTCCAACTACACCACAGTTTTCCTTAACCATGTAATACTAACTCACCCAATGATTTCATCCAAGATTGTCGAGTCATATCAACGCTTAGTTTTATTATTGGTCTAGAATTTTTTTGGAAAATAATCTGATCGCCTATAAATTTTCCTATTATATCATATGTTATGGCTTTTCTTTCCAAAAAACTTTGAATTTTTTTAAGATTTTTTCTTTCAATCGCAAGCAAGTATCTAGAATGGCTTTCTGAAAAAAGGGATCTGTCTTCAGAGAGTTTTTCAGCAGGTATTTTTTCCAGCCCTATGTAACATCCGATTTTATTTTGCATGCATAATTCAGAAATCGCTATGGCAATACCACCTTTTGAACAGTCGTGGGCTACTTTGATCAAATTTTTCTCTATTAATTCTAGTACTGCATTCATATTCATTTTTGAAGTTTTGAAATCAACAACTGGGCATCTTCCTCCAACAAAATTATGAATATATTCAAAATATTCTGAACCGCCAAGCTCATTTTTTGTATTTCCTATCAACAAAACTAGATCATTTTTTGAAATGATTCTAGGTAGGAGTGGTTTTTTTTCTATTAAACCAAGAACACCAATCAACGGAGATGGTTTAATTGGTCCTTTGGGGGTTTCGTTGTAAAAACTAACTTTACCGCCAACACATGGGATTTTGAAATATTTTGCAAAATCTGTTAATCCTTTTAATGATTCTAAAAATGTCCAAAATATCTCGGGATCTTCAGGATTGCCAAATTGAAGGTGATCAACCATTCCTATTGGTCTTGCACCTGTACAAATCACATTCCTACAAGCTTCTTCAAAACATCCTATTGCCCCATCTCTTGGATTCAGGTAACATTGTTTTGGATTGCCATCAATTTTTGCAGCTAGAAATTTACCATTGTCTAATCGAAGTACAGATGCATCATAACCAGGTTTTACTACAGTTCTAATTCCTACTTCATGATCAAATTGACTATAAACCCAATTTTTGTCGGCCAAATTGGGGGAAGAGAGCATTTTAAGTAGAATATTTGAAAGGTCTTTTGTAGGTTTGAATTTTTTTTCATTTTGAATTTTTTGTAGATATTTTGGAGTAGTAGAAGGTCTATCCAAAAGAGGAGCATTCACAACAACACTTGTTGGTAACTTTGCAAATGTTCTTGCTCCTTTTTTTACAAGCATTATTTGGTTAGAAGTAACTTTACCAATTACAGAACATTTAATACGAAATTTTTTGCAGATCTCTTCAAGTTTTTTGAGTTTTGTCTTATCTGTAATTATTAACATTCTTTCTTGAGACTCAGAAATCATTATTTCATCAATATTCATATCTTGTTCACGAGTGTGAACAGAGTTTACATCAAGTTCAATTCCAATAGAAAGCGAATATGCTATTTCGGAAATTGCACACGACAGGCCGCCGCCGCCTAAATCTTTCATCGCCTTGATCAATTTGTGATCTCTCGCTTCAAGGATGGCTTCAATAATTAATTTTTCAATAAATGGGTCAGGTATTTGAATTGCTGATCTGTCTTCAGATTCAAGTGAATCTGAGGCAAATTGCGAGCCACCAATTCCATCACGCCCTGTTGAACCACCAAGTAAGACAACAACGTCATCTTTTTTTGCATGGTTTTTAATTAGTCTGTCTTTTTTCCCAAAACCAATTGCTGCAACATCTACAAGTGCATAATTTGTGTAAGAATCATCAAATTCTACTTCACCACCTATTGT
>JAEHKQ010000133.1 GCA_016838795.1 Nitrosopumilales archaeon | reverse complement strand
TGGTTTGCTACGACTATATTTCATAGCATAGTCAAGGGCGTCATCTTCATGCGCTAAACCAAATTCAATAGATTTTTGAAGAAAATTATCAAATTTTCTGATTACATCAATACCCAAACTAGTTTTCATAACATTAATCCCCAACGGCACTGGCAAGCCACTGGTTTTTTCATGCCACCACTTTCCAACATCTAAAATTTTTAAGTTTCCCTCCTGTTCATAGGATAATTGTGTTTCATGAATAACTAATCCAACGTCAACATCCCCAGTTTTTACGGCTTTTGGAATTTCACTAAAATTCATTTCAACATAATCAAATTTTCCAATCATTAATTGTAAAAGTAAAAACGCTGAAGTCATTTTTCCTGGTATCGCAATCCTTGACTTTTTTATTTGCTCCAATGCCAAATTTTTTTTTGCAGTTACAATAGGACCATAACTGATTCCAAAGCTTCCACCACTTCTTAAAATTGTATAATCTGGAATATATGCACACGCATGAACGGAAACTGCAGTTACATCTAATTGTGGATTGATAGCTTTTCTATTTAATTTTTCAATATCTTCTATTACATGGTTTACAATAAAATCAGTAGAACTAACCTTTCCTGTAAACATTCCATAAAACATGAATGCGTCATCAGAATCAGGAGTATGACCGACAGAAATTTCCACAAAAATTCTTAATGTGTAGGTTATAAAAACTAAAACAGAAATTTGATCCTAAATTAATTTTAAAAATCTTTTGAACAGTTCTAATATAGTTCATGTGATGACAAATGTTATGAAAACTATCGAGGCTTTTGAAAGAGATGTTTTTCTACAACCACAATATTTACAAATTTTCAAACCACAATCCCCAATTACTGAGACAGCTCAAAAAAATACAATCTTTTGTGGAAGTGGAGATTCTTTTTCTGCCTCTCTTTTGGCTGAATCATTTTCCAATTTAACCGTCAGAGCAGCTGATCCACTTGATTTGTTAAAAAATAAGCACATAATCAACAAGCACACGATCTTTTTGGTTTCTATTTCAGGAAACACGATCTCAAACATTGAGGTTGCAAAAACTGCAAAAAAAGCAATTGCTATTACATCAAATCCAAAAAGCCGACTATCAAAAGTTTGTTCTAGGACTATCTACCTACAATTTCCAAATTCTGATGTTTTTACTGGCGGAAGTTTGAGTTTTCTCCAAAGTGCGCTGACATGTATTTCTTTAGTAACAAAAATCAAAATTCGAAATGGTGCTAAAATTTTCAAAAAAGCCATCGATGAATCTAAAAAAATAAAATTCAGTAAACAATTATTCATTCTAGGTAATTTACATACTTATCCTGTTGCGATGTATGCTGCAGCAAAATTCTATGAACTATTGGGACAGGACGTTCATTATGAACGAATTGAACAATTTTCTCATATGGAATTATTTTCAGCTAATCGTGATGACTGTGTGATGATATTTGAAGAGAAAAATCCCCACACTGTACAGCTTTCAAAAAATCTCAGAGAAATTGGTCTACATGTGTTTCAGCCAACCTATGTGACAAAGAATAGAATCTCACAATTTTTGTTTTATACTTTTATTGCTCAAATGGTACCATTATTGGAAGCTAAAAAGAGAAATCAAAAAGATTGCCATTTTGTAACTTCAAAAAAACTTCGAAATGTCAGCAACAAAATGATCTATTGATAAATCTTCACAAGGTTTAATAGCTGACTAATCTACGTCAACCGAGATTATACATTCAGTTTACTGTTTAATCCTGAAAATTCTTAATTCATAGTTGATTGTGAATGTGTTATGGCTTACACTAGATGTGGCAGATGTGAAGAATTTAGATTTGATGATAAAATTAATCTTTGTTCAAATTGTGGCTATCGAATTACAAGATTTGGTTCAGGTCATGGAGATTGACAACACTCACAATCTAATGCTTCTAATCCCATAATTTGCCTGAATGTATGACCTTTTTCGCAATCAAGTTCTGTTTTTTCACAAAAAATTTTTGGTTATTCTTCCATGATACTTCCCTTTGTCATGACATTCACAAAAACAGTTATCATGCCTAAAGCCATGAGTGATTCTATACTCACATTCTTTAGTATGTTCTGGCAATGTATTACAAAAGAATTGGTATCTTTTAAAATACTATTGAATAAACATTTTACTCAATTTTTTGAGTTTTTAAGAAGTAGAATCTTGAATTAGTTTGATTTATTAGCTGTAGAAATTGGATTTGCGAATATGAAATACAAGTCAACCGAACAAGTAATGAAGATTATTAAAAATAAAGAACAGATTAGAAACTTTGGCGTAATTGCTCATGTTGATCATGGTAAAACCACTATGAGTGATAGCCTTCTTGCAAATTCTGGAATCATTGCTCCTTCAGCTGCAGGGACAGCTCTTGCACTTGATTCTATGAAACAGGAGCAGGAAAGAGGTATTACAATTGTTCAAGCAAATATTACTTTACACTTTACTAAGGATGATAAAGAATACGTTATCAACATGATAGATACTCCTGGCCACGTAGACTTTAGTGGAAGAGTAATACGTAGTCTAAGAGCTATTGATGGGGCAGTAGTAGTTTGTGACGCTGTTGAAGGAATCATGACTCAAACTGAGACTGTAACAAGAATGGCATTGGAAGAACTGGTAAGACCTGTTTTGTTCATCAACAAAATAGATCGACTCATAAAAGAATTAAGGCTGACTCCAGAGAGAATGCAAGAAACACTTGCAACTGTAGTTTCTAACTTTAATCAATTAATTGACATTTATGCTGATCCAGAATACAAAGAAAAATGGAAGGTCTCTATTCAAGATGGCAGTGTAACTTTTGGCTCTGCAAAGGATAGATGGGCCTTTAACATCGACACAATGAAAGACAAGGGTATTTCATTCAAAGATGTTATTGCTGCTTATCAGGAAGGCGGTGATCTTAATGCACTTGTGGAGAAAGCACCTCTTGCAGATGCAATTTTGGGAATGGTTGTAAAACATCATCCTCCACCTCATGTAGCACAAAAGTATAGGATTCCAAAGATTTGGAAAGGTGATCTTGATTCTGACATTGGTAAATCTATTTTAAACTGTGATGAAAAAGGCCCTGTCGTTATGATGGTTGTAAATATGGCATTAGATCCAGCTGCAGGTCCTGTCGCAATTGGTAGATTGTTCTCTGGCACAATAAAGGACGGGCAAACTATTAACATAATTGATACAAAAAGAGAAGGAAGAATACAATCGGTTAACTTTTTCATGGGTAATCAAAGAGAACAGGTTGGGGAGCTTGAAGCAGGAAACATTCCGGCTCTTTTAGGTCTTACTGAAGCTAGAGCTGGTCAAACCCTTTCTACTGTCAAAGGCATTCATCTGTTTGAAGGAGTCAAGTATGTCTCTGAACCTGTAGTACATATGGCCATAGAACCAAAACATCCAAAAGATTTACCAAAACTTGTAGAAGTCTTACGACGACTTACCATTGAAGATCCCAATTTGGTTGTTAAGATTAATGAAGAAAGTGGCGAAACTATTATTGCTGGAATGGGAGTTTTACACCTTGATATTGCGACTACACTGATTAAAGAAAACAAAGTTGAGATTGTTACCTCTGAGCCCTTGATTAACTATAGAGAAACTGTAAAGGGTTCATGCGAACCAATCATGTCAAAATCTCCAAATAGGCATAACAAAATTTTCATGAAGGTGGAACCACTGGAGCCTGAGATTGCTGAAATGATTAGGACTGGAGAGCTAGGTGACATGAAAGACAAAAAAGAAATTGCCAAAATTTTGCGTGAAAAAGGCTGGGATGCTGATATTGCAAAAAACGTCATGATGTTTGATCCTAGAGGCAATGTGATGATAAATGGCACAAAAGGAGTTCAATTTATTCAGGAATCATCTGATTCAATTTTAACAGGTTTTGAGGATGTTATGAAAGAAGGTCCTTTAGCTAAAGAACAAATGCGAAATTGTAAGTTCACTTTCACCCATTTTGTTCCCCATGAGGATCCTGCCCATAGAGGTTTGTCACAACTCGGTCCTGCATCGAGACGGGCATGTATGGGCGCAACATTAATGGCACAAACTGCTCTACTTGAGCCAGTTTTAGGTATTGAAGTTAGAATTCCTCAAGACCTGGTTGGTAATGTTGCTTCTGTACTATCTGGAAAACGTGGAAAAGTGCTTGACATGCAACAAAAAGGAGTTGTTAGTATTGTGATTGGTGAGGTCCCTGCATCAGAAACCTTTGATCTTTCTCAAATTCTGCGTGGACAAACAGCTGGAAAAGCAATGTGGAACACTCACTTTAAAGCATGGTCTGAAGTTCCTAAATCTCTTCAAACTCAAGTTATCACAGATTTAAGAAAAAGAAAAGGCTTGGCACCAGATCCTCCGGGCATAAATGAATTTATCGATAAAGATTAAAAACAATTACTTTGTTTTTATAGAAATTTCTTCACCATTACCAAGATCTAAGGTCATAGTCTGAACATTTGGTTTTGATTTTATGTATTCAGTAAACTTTTTCATTTCTGGCCGAAACTCTTCTGGATACAATATATTATCAGTAGCGATGATGCCTCCAACTCTAACTAATGGTAAAACTAAATCAAAATATTCAATATTGTTTTCTTTATCCGCATCCAAGAACACAAAATCAAATTGCTGTTGCTCTGATTCAGACGTTGCTAGTTTTTGTAAAATTTGTAGTGCTTTTCCTTCTTGTATTTCAATCTGTGCGCTTACTCCTGCCTCCTCAAAATTTTTCTTTGCCCTTGTTATTTTATCTTGATTTTCCTCAATTGTAACGATTTTTCCATTATTTGCTAATATTGCATCTACAAACCATAAGGTAGAAAATCCAACTGACATACCTACCTCTAGAATTTTTTTTGCTTTCATTGCCTTCAACAAAATGTTGAAAAACTCACCGGTTTCATTTGATATTGTAAGCATCCGTTCATCATGATTTACCTGAATTTTTTCTGATTTTTCAAGTTCTGATTGTTTGCCTAATTTTTTTAAAACAGATTTAATATTTTCTCTCATCAAACATCTAAATTAGTTAAATAATTAAATCTAATTTCAATATTTTTGAAATTAATCTTGAAAATTCTTAATTCTCAGATAGGTTATGATAAGTCATGGCAAAAGGCTCAAAACCTGATAAAGACAAAAAAAAGCAAAAAGAATCTAAACTAAAATTTCTCAAAAAAAGAGCTCCGATTTATGGTCTCATAATAGTAATCACTGTAATTTTTCTAGTTCCTGAATTAACACAAAGTGATCTACAGAGTATTCTAATAGATGATGCCACAGGAAATGAAAAACTAGCAATTGATATGATAAAATCATATGATGGCCCTAACCAAAAAGGACTTCAGCTAATAGATGCATTATCTGATCAAATCAATGATGAGTATTCAGATAAGAAAATTTTTGATCACAAAGATACTGTTGCAAATATTTTTGCCATAGATACTGCTGAGACATTGGGCCAAGGCACCCATGAAGTTCATTTTACTTTTGATACATATAAAGAAAATCGTGAATATGTCTGGAGCATAAATATAGACACCGGCGAAATCAAAGCCATTAATCCTGAGGCCAAGAGAATTCTAGATCTTGTAAATTACTCATGATTGATTTTTACTAACTTAAGCTTATGATCGCTCATAACCTAATCTTTTACTGCTAGATCCGTTAAATAATTAAATTTAATTTCAATAGGTACCTCATGAAAATTCTTTTATGCTTATTGTTATTTTTTGGAATAATTCTTACATTGCAAGAGGCGTATGCTACCGAAATTATTGCAAATCCATTAAAAAATCCCTTTGGACCTAATGATTGGATTCAGATTCAAGTTGAAATCGATGGATATGTTGGTGGTATTTTTAATTGGAATGCTACAAAACCTGATCAATCTACTATTTCAGGTGAACTTTCGGGTTTCAAATACGGAAAAAAAACTCATACTATTATCAGGGATGCATTTGATAATCAATTTGGAGCATGGATAATTCAATATCATTATAATGATATCGTAAAAACTGTAACTGCAGAAGTTGAATTATTAACTGTTCAAGTTACTACTGATAAGGAAAATTATTTTCCAGGAGATATTGGTACTGCAACTTTGACAACTAATTACTTTGATCCAATTTCAGCCAAAGCTCATTCTTACAAAATTGAAATCCATAACGAAAATGGAGAACTTGCATCACAAACAGATTATACCATTCTTAAAGCTTATCAGGCTTCAACAACTTTTCAATTTACCATCGATGAACTCATAAAATATAACCCACCAGGAACATACACTGCAGTTGTTCAATATTTTAATGTGATTACAAAACACCCTTTTACAATTGGATATTCTTCAATTGATATAGCAATTTTTCTTGGAACTCACAAGTCATCATATAATCCAGGCGAGATAGTTCAATTGAAGGTAACTGTTTCTGAAATTTTAGGTTCAAACGCAATTTTAAAAATAACTGATCCTTCAGGCAAGATAATAACAAGAACTTTTCCAATTAGCACTACATCTACAGATGTAATTCTAGATGATGTTGACACCATGCTTCCTGGTTCATACCAGTATACTCTAGAGTATGGCGGTGAAACAAAGATAAGCGCATTTATTGTGATAGATGATAAAACTGAATCAGCCGAGTCTGGAATTGAACTAAGTTTAACATTGGATAAAAAACAGTACAGACCAGGTGAAGCAATTTCAGCAACTTTTCAGACAAACAAAATAACTGAAGGGCAAATCTTTTATTGGTTTGAAGATCCCTTAGGCGCTCAAAGTATTAAAACGCAATTTTCAAATCTAGCATCAGGTACTTTTTCAATTTCATATGTTTTATCACCAGAAATTAGTCAGGGTCCTTGGAAGATGCATATTGATTATGGTGGTGCCAAAACTTTTGCAATATTTTTTGTGGCTGGTGAACCTATAGAAAGTTCCATTCAATCTTCACTTCAATATGACGGTCCTAAACTATTACTAGCAATTGATGGCTCACAAACTAATTTTCAAAAAATTCAAGACATTGGATTTGATACAGAAAAAAATCTCTATGTTGTTGACTCCAGCAATTCTAAAATTCACAAATTCAATTCTAATGGTAATTTACTACTTTCATGGGGGGCATTTGGTTCAGGTGCCGGCCAACTAAATAATCCCTCTGGAATATTCATTAATTCTGATACTATACATGTAATTGATAAAGGAAATTCAAGAATTGTTACTTTCGATAAAAATGGTAACTTCCAAAAATCATGGGGAAACTCAGGAATTGAATCACAATCATTAAAAAATCCAGAAGACCTCACCATTGATTCTTTGGGAATATCTTATGTTTCTGATTCAGGTTGGAACAAGATCTTGAAATTTGATCAAGAAGGAAAATATGTTGGTGATGTCAAATCACTACTTACCTCTGCAGCAAAATTTTCTGCCACTAATTCTATTGTATCCTACGATGATAACTTATTCATTCTCGTTTCTAAGGACAATCGAATCCTACACTTTCTTACTAATGGAGCATTTATCAAATCTTTTGGGACAACTGGTGAAGAAAATGGAAAACTCCTTTCGCCTACTTCTTTAGCCATTGATTCCAGTGGGAACCTGTATGTTGCCGACTCCGGGAACCATAGAATCCAAGTTTTTGATTCTAACGGTAAGTTCTTGAAAAAATGGGGTACATTTGGAGCTGGTTATGCTCAGTTTATACAACTTTCAGGAATTGAAATTGACTCTATTGGTAATGTTTGGACTAGTGATTCTTCAGTAAATAAAATTCAAAAATTTGTCCCATTTAATATGATCAAACTAACAATTCCTGATTGGATTAAAAATAATGCTAATTGGTGGGCTGATGATCAAATTAGTGATGATGATTTTGCTAGTGGAATTCAATTCATGATCAAGCAATCTATAATAGTAATTCCTGAACTAGGTGAAACTGATGAAATAACTGAGCAAAAAATTCCTGATTGGATTAAAAATAATGCTAGATGGTGGTCAGAAGAAAAGATTTCTGATGAAGACTTTGCAAATGGTATAGAATACATGGTCAAAAATGGTATTATTCAGGTTTAAGATGCGTCAATCAATTATATTGAGTAAATTAATCTGACGATCAAGGCTTGAATTATTACCAAGGATTAGAATTTGTGGATATAGTTGAGGATATAATTGATTTGGATCCTAAAATGAGATATACGGCAATAATTGATCTTGACGGAAACATTGTTGAATCAATTATGAAGAGTGGGAAAACTGCATTAGAATCACAAAAGGAGGAAGAACATTTTTGCAGACAGGTTGCCGAAAGGAGACATATGCGGCATGAGTTTGATAAAACTCTGGGTAAAGTTCGATATGTCCAAGTGGAAAGAGAGAAATTAACACAAATGGTAACATATTCTAAAAAATTTACTCTGTATTTTACGATGGAGCCAGAAATGACAATAGAACAAAAACTACGAATTGTTAATCAAATAAAAAAGATGACTTCTCATCTCTAAACCATGACTTTAAAAAATCAAAAAATCCTTGTTGATGAAATGGATGATGGAATGGATGAAAAATTAAAAGAGATAGGTTATGATGCGTATAGTGTCAAAAAATTACGTACAGAAGGAAAAAAACTACATGCTGATTACTCTGTAATCAACTACGCTCGTGAAAATGATATGATTCTAGTCACAAGAGATACCGAAAGTGGAATAGCATGTCAAGAAAATAATCTTCCTTGTATTCTTTTAGATAATGATGAAATCTTTAAGATCGTAGTTGAAAAATTAAAGCAGTTTTGATGGCTTTGAGTAATCTATTCCAGAATTTTTTAATTTTCTAGCCATGATAAATGGTGTTGTAAGTAATATTGGAATTGATATTGCAATAAACAAGGTTTGTAGTTGAGTTAAAGCTATTGTTAATGCTATGCCACTAGCTGTTCCAATAAATAAAGAAAGAAAACTTCCAGAACACGTCGGACACGCAATAAACAAACCAGTTATTGCTCCAATTGTACTTGTATTACGTCCTTTTTTCGAAATGGAATAAGCACTTACTGCAATTGCAGTATTAAGACCTACTAGATATGAAACAACAACTTGTAAAACCAGATTGATAGGAATTATTTGTAGACCAACATGATCTGTTAGATAAACAAGAATTTCTGGCATATATCCTGGCTGGTCACAACATGGAAAAATAACTGCAGATGGAATAACTGCTCCATAATGATGTGAAAAAGAAACTTCTGGTTGATATACTAAAGTACCTGAAAACAATGAAAAAAATATACCATAACTAACAAATGTTGCCACAAAAATTTTTCTTGATTTACTATTCCAGGTAATATTAGCAATTATTGAAATAATACCTTTTCCATTTTCTTTCACTTTTTGTTTATGGAATTGATATAATCCGAATGAAATTGCACCAAAAGCAATCAGCAACAAAATGTAAAAACCAATGGCCATTCTTTGAATTGGGTCAATTACTTCTGGAGTAATCAACTCAGAATCTTGGTACCTAGCATAAACCAAGAATAGAATAGCAATGCTAACAAAACCTACTATGATTAACGTCTTACCAGCTGGATTACTTTCTGTAGTCTGTTTTTCCACCTATCTCAAAAATTGAGTGCTTGAATTAAATCCTATCCAAGCTAAGAATATGAAAATTCTAGATTAATTTAGGCACAAATATGTAAACTACTGCAATTATTTCCAACCTGCCAATTATCATGAGAAAACTCAGTGCAATCTTTGTGGCAGGATCTGTGTCAATAGTGATTACATTTGCAGATAGTCCTCCAGTTGTTATGACGCCTGCAGCATCTAGAAAAGCATCGCCAAATTCTGCATCAGTAACATTCATCAAATGAAGTGCAACAAATGCAGAGATTAATGGGAATGAAATTATAATTATTACAGCGGTTATGATTTCTTTTTTCTTTTGAACTGTCAAGTTTTTACGCGTAGACTTTTTAATGGCTTTTTGAAAATCTTTAAGATTAAAAAATCTGAATATTTTAATTCCTCCAGCAGTTGAAAAACCACAACCACCAATAAACATCAATATAATCAAAATTGTTTCTGCGCCCTCTGGTAGTGTATCAAGAGGTTCTAACTGTAATCCTGCTGTAGTACTCGCCGAAACAGAATAAAATGCACCGAGTAGAGGGTCCCAACCACTAGCTAATGTAAAAAGGATTATGGCAACAATTAAAACTGCAAAGTAGATCGAAACCTCTTTTCCCAATTTAGGAGACAAAAATCTCTTTCGAACAAAAGCATAGTGGAAGGTAAACGGTAATGCTCCTAGTATCATTGAACCAATTAAAATAAGATGTTCTTGCCAAACTAAGTTTTGTAGGATTGTAGAATTAGGAAGGAATCCTCCTGTTGCTAATGTACTCATTGCAAGAGAGAAATTATCAATAATGTTTCTTTCACCAAATACGTATAACAATAATGCAACAATTACAATATACACACTGAAAATGATTGTAATGGTACCAAACAATTCCTTCATGCGTAAGGTTTTACCTGAAATGAAACCACGCATTGATTGTAACTTACTTCCAGGAAAGAATGCCGTCATAATAAGGTAGATGAAACTCATCCCTCCTACTAGTTGCGTAAAGCTTCTATAGAATGTAAAACTCTGCGAAAGTTGTTCTTCTGGCTTATCAAATAAAGAAATTCCACCAGTAGTAAATCCCGCGGCGCTAGAAAAGAAACTATTTGCAAAAAGTTCTATTTCAGATCCGCTAGGATATGGTGCTACATAGAGATATGGAATAGTACCAAATAATGTAAGAATAAACAAGCTTGAAAAAACTAAGATTGAAGCTTCCCTTAGATTTAGGCTAGCTTTTTCACCGTAGGAATTCAGAAAGAATCCTGTGATTAGCAAAAGTACCATAGTAAGGTAAATTCCTGTTGCAGTAACGGTGTCATTTAGTACCGTAGCAAGAATGGCTGGAACGATTATCAAGACACCTGCAAATTGAAGTACAAAACCAAGATTTCCTAGAATAGCTTTAACGGGTGGGCTTAGTAACCTTGGTTGGGTAGTAGTTGCATTTCGTATTATATTGGCAATATTAGTCTGGAAAATAATGCCCATAACCTTTGAATTTTTTCCAATGACAGGTAGTTTTCGAATATTATGATCACGCATTTTACGTAGTGCGTCCTGTAACGTCGTACTTTCTTCAATTGTTATCAACGGGGCACTCATCACATCCTTTAGAACGGTAGTTTCAGCATAGACTGTAACATCACTTACCTTACTTAGAATATCTTCATCTGTAACAATACCAACTGGCTCCTTGTTGCTACCAGTAACTACTATGTCATCTCGTTCATAATGTTGAAGCATTCTAGCTGCTTCACCCGTCCTAGTATATTGATCAAGCATTAAAACATCTTTATCCATAAACTGGCTTACTGGTTTAGAGAGTACATATGATACCGATTTTCTTGGATTTACTGACATTAATCTATCCTACCAATTATTTGACAATTTAAATACAAACTGGATCAAAATTCTAATTGTTTTGAAAGAAATTTTAGACACTTAATAAATTTTTAAAATATTACATTTTTTGTTGCTAGAATTATTTAATATCTTTATAAACACTGTATTGCAATTTTAGATGGCTCTTACTATGAAAATTGATCAAGCTCAAGAAGTAGATTATGAATCTGTAAAAATTGATTACGTTGGATTTGTTGATCCATATGCAGTTGAAGGAATCTTAATTTTAAAGGCTGACAATGGACACGAATTTCATATGAGAGCATTTTCTGGCGAAGTAGCAAAACATATCACAAGTTTTATGGAAGATATTAAGGATTCTGTTCCTACTATTTACAAAATGTTAGAGGAGATTTGTGAACAAAATGAAATCATGCTTGTTAAAGTCAAAGTATATGAAAGCGGACAGGTTCTTCGTGCTAATCTATACTTTACTGGCAAAAAAGATCTTGTCTTAAGAAATTACCGTGCATCAGATGCGATGGCACTTGCAACATATTATAACATTCCAATTTTAGTTAGAAAAAATTTACTCAAAGAAAAAATGGAAGTTTAGGTAACAATCTCATCAAGCCTATCTTCTTGTTGTGCACGTTTTATCTCCATTGCGATTCTTCTACCCACACCAAATGTTGCTCCATATTGATATTTTGTATATGGGGTTGTAGTTGCAACAATTGGATTTCCGGGAACACGTAATGACACATCATATACAACTAACTCGAGGTCCTTCGTTATGACACTTTGAAGTGAAAAGGGACCGATAATTCCAGGGGGGTATTCCCTTTTTACTGCCTTTACAAATTTATCGCCCATAGAGATAACTTTCTCTAAAAGTGATTCTCTTATAGTTGCAGGAGTATGACCAACCTCAATATTTTGTAAATCTATGTTAAGATCAAGTTGTTGTTTTGCAGGTAACGAGTTAAAGTCATACAAGTTGGTTTGAAGTCTTCTTTCAATTCCAATAAAGTCTACATTGTCTGAAATCGGCGTATGAAAATAAGTAAAATTCATGTATGTTCCAACAGAAAACTCTTCAATACTTGCTTCTTCAAGATCTTTTCTAGAGATCATTCCTTGTTTGATTTTTTCTTCAGATTTTTCCTTGTAATCTTTGTATGAAGAAACTGTAAAGAATGCTCTTTCAAGTTTACGTTTTTTTTCTTGAACTTTGACAATAGCAGGTTTATTGATATTTTTTGGATTTTTGAAAAGCCTTGGATGTTTAATCCGTGCTTTTTCTAATAGGTAGTATTGGTTTTTCCTGTATGACCGCTCCTCTGCTTGGAATAATGCTCTATTACCAAAAATTGGAACTTTAAACGAATTTTCAATTGATTTGTAACCCAAATAAGCTGTAAGTGCACGGTGTGGAATAATTATTGTATTTGTATCTCTAAGGATTTTTTGATTTTGTGCAGAAACTATGTCTTTGAATTTTTTAAGAACAATAATTTCATCAGCAATTCTTCCAAATCTTTTGTATGGTTCTTCGCGTCCTTTTTGACAGTAAACAACAGTAGATAATTCTTCATCCTTTGCTCCGTCCATAATTTCTAATGCAGAATGGCTGCCTAGAACACCAATTCTAACATCGGAGTAGTCATTAACAATTTTTTTAATCTCGTTGTTCTTAATCATGTTATTTCTTCATGAGAGGTTTTAATATAGCTATAATTTTTTCATCTACAATTTAATCAAAGAGTTTATCATGAACCTTTTTCCAAAAAACCTATGTTCTATTCCTTTGAATTGATTCTTGCCGGAATTATTCTTCTAACTGCGATGACTGCTGGCGGAATTAGTTTGTGGCTGAAAAGAAGGAATGAAAAAATTGAACAATTGAAACAAGCTGAAAATGAAGAACAAAATAATCAGAATTCTTCCTAGTGATGATTTCTTTTTCAGGAGTAATAGCTAAAATAGTGTGATTCTTCATCTGCTATTATTGAGATTGATTGTTGGAATCACCGGAAGCACTGGAGTGATTTATGGAATTAGATTATTGGAGATTTTAAAAAAATTGAATGTGGAAACACACTTGATCATGACGAAGTGGGCCATAAAATGTATTGGAATGGAAACTGATCATGATGCTGATTATGTAAAATCATTAGCACATTCATTTTCCGATGAGGGAAACATGGCTGCTAGCGTTTCAAGTGGTACTCATAAGGTTGATGGGATGATTATTGCCCCCTGCAGTATGAAAACTCTATCTAGTATTGCTAATGGTTATGATGAAACATTGGTAGCACGGGCAGCTGCAGTAACAATCAAAGAAGGTAGAAAATTGATTTTGATGGTACGTGAAACCCCTTTGAGTGCAATTAACATTGAAAACATGTTGAAATTGGCACGACTTGGTATTGTGATATTACCCCCTGTGACTGAATTTTACACAAAACCAAAAACTATTGATGATATAGTAAACCACGGTATAGGAAAATGTCTCGATCAATTTGACATCGAACACGATTTATACCGCCGATGGGGAAGCTTTTGAAAGTAACAATTGACCAAAATTAATTTTGAAAAAATTGTAAAAGCTGAAAGAGATAAGATTTTTAAAATTGTTACTGATTATGAAAAACTTCAAAAAACAATTCCTCAATACTTTATATCAATTCGTGTCATATCATCTCGGGATAATGTTACTATAATCGAAGAACATCTTAATTTGGCTGGTTATGAATTAGTCATGATGACAAAACATGTTATAAAATTTCCAGAAATTCATGAGGTCTTTGTTATTGGTGGTGATGTCAAAGGCAGTCATATAGTTGAAAAATATGAAAAGATTCCAGAAGGAACAAAAATTACTGTTGACGTTGATCTAAAACTTAGAGGACCATTAAGAATCGTTGCTTATTTTGGTAAATCAAAAATTACTAAAGGATTTTCTAGAATCATGGACGAATTTGCAAAAATTGCAGAGAATCAGTCAGATTGACCCTTTTGTTTTTCTTTAAACTCTTTTAGCTCTTTGTCGCCTTCAATTCTTCCTTTTTCATATTCCCCTTTCGCTTTTCCAAATGTTTTTGCAAGCTGAGGAATTTTCTTTGCGCCAAAAAGGAAGACAACAATAATAACTATGATCCAAATCCATTCTGCGCCCATTGGAAATTGTAAGCTTATGAATTCAAATACCATTTGTAATTAATCCTCTAGATTGAGATTTAAATGTTCACGAAAACTAATTTAGCGCTTTAAGCTTCCGTTCTTTACGTTCAATGACTGCCATGCCACCAAGATAAAGCGCGATCATAGGTCCTGCAATAAACCACATCGTCACACCGCTGCCATCTGGAGTAATGATTGCTCCAAATATCACAATTATCACAACTGCGT
>JAEHKQ010000132.1 GCA_016838795.1 Nitrosopumilales archaeon | reverse complement strand
TTCCGATCTTTTTTGTTGTTCAATGCTTTAACATGGTTTGGCTCTATCTCCAGAGCTTTATCATGAGAAACTATGGCTTCTTCATATTTTTCAAGATAATAGAGTGCTAAGCCTTTGTTGTATAATGCTTTAACATCGTTCGGATCTATCTCCAGAGCTTTATCATAAGAAACTATGGCTTCTTCATATTTTTCAAGATCATAGAGTGCGTTACCTTTGTTGTATAATGCTTTAACATGGTTTGGCTCTATCTCCAGAGCTTTATCATAAGAAACTATGGCTTCTTCATATTTTTCAAGATCAGAGAGTGCGTTACCTTTGTTGTATAATGCTTTAACATCGTTTGGATCTATCTCCAGTGCTTTATCAAAATAGACTATGGCCTCTTCATACATGCCGAGAATTCTGAGTGCTGAACCTTTGTTGTTCAATGCTGGAACATAATTCGGATCTATCTCTAGAACTTGATCAAAAAAGGAGATTGCTTTGGCAAATTCACCATTCTGTGAAGCTTCAAAACCTTTTTCAAATAATGCCTGCACCTGATGGTATGATGCAAAAGCTGACGGTATAACTGAAAATGATCCAATAAAAACTAGAGATAATATTAACGAGACAACCACGAATCTTGTCTTCAACATTACATTAGCGAAGTAATTTTAGATAAATCTGATCGTAATCTTTTAACATTTCATAACAAATGTCAACAGAATTACCGAACTGCTGAAATCTAACAAAATGACCTAATTCGGCATTTATTTCAGAAATGAATTAAGAATTTTCAGGGTCTATTCAAGCCTAATGTGTAATTTCAAAATGTTACATACTCTATGATATATTTCAAAAATTCCTAGCAAAACTATGAATGAATCCGGACTCACGTGCCCTACCCCTTTTGTGGGCCGGTTTTATTCTTCTAAATAATTTTCAGTAAACCAAGTAAAAGAAACCAAGACAATATTAGGAAAAATCATGCTAAAAATCGCCAAGCTTCTTTTGCCTTTTTTCCTCCCAGAATAGCTCTGACATTCCAAATCGTTCCCGTATGGAATTTGCTGTAGCTGGCGCAAAGCCTTCAAAGTGATTATTCGCTAGAACATAAACAGAGTC
>JAEHKQ010000131.1 GCA_016838795.1 Nitrosopumilales archaeon | reverse complement strand
GGGTATTTTTGCTATTTTTAGAAAACGATAATTAGTTATTCAATAGGAATTTTTTTTGAATTATTTCCAGTAGGTATTGTTATTGTTAAAACTCCTTGTGAATATTTAGCAGAATTAACCTTCTCTTCCCCTTCTTTCACTGTTATTGGAAGCCTAATTTTTTTATCAATGATGCTGGGTCTTTGTTTACAAACTATAGTCCCTTTAAGAGACTTGTCATCCTTTTTTTCAGCATTGATTGAAAGTATGTTTCTTTGAATTGTTAATTTTATGTCGTTCTTATCAAATCCAGGAATATCTATTTTTACAATAAGGTTATCATTTTCTTCAAACATGTCTATTGGAGGAAGTACAAATTCGTAGAACTCACGTGATTTGTTCCCAATTTCTCTAACCATCTCTTTTGCCATATAAGATACTAAGCCCATTTTGTAAAGAAGACCGTTTTTAGTTATAAATTTTGATAGATATTTAATTAATCAAATTAATTGTGAACACAATTTATGATTATTGTAATTGAGGGTGGAGATCAAGCTGGAAAAAAGACACAATCCCAACTTTTAGCTAATGCATTACGAAAACGAAAAATCAAGACCAAGGTCTTTAGTTTCCCGGATTACTCAACACCTATAGGAAAAGAGATCAAAAAACATCTAAATGGCAAAAGAAAACTGCCAGTCCAAGTAGTTCATTGCCTTTTAGCCGCAAATAGATGGGAAAAGGTCAAAGACATCAAAGATGCCATATCAAAAAATTCCGTTTTGATAATGAATAGATACTACCAATCAAATCTTGTCTATGGTCTGGCAAATGGAATGAATTTAGCTTGGCTAGAAAATCTAGATGAAGGTTTACCAAAAGCTGATTTAGTAATTGTACTTGATGTATCTCAAAAAGAAGCATTTAGTCGCAAAAAAACAAAGCGAGATGAATTTGAAAAAAACCGAGAATTTTCAAGAAAAATTTCCAGAGCATACCGACAGCTAGCAAAGAAAAAGCATTGGAAAATTGTTGATGCTTCTAAAACAAAACAAAAGGTTCACCTAGACATCATGAAATACTTAAGTAAAAAAACTCCTCCAAGATGATTCATAACACAATAGCGTTAATTTGTGATTGTGATAGTACTCTAACTTCAGACACTTCCTATTTTCTACTTGAACAGAATGGGATAGATAACAAATCATTCTGGGGTGAAGTAGAAGAATTAGTAAAAAATGGTTGGGATCCACCACTTGCTTGGATGACAAAAATGCTGAGGTTAATAGAATCTGGAGATATTGAACAAAATACAAACAAAAAATTTCAAAAGTTAGGAAAAAAAATACTTCCCTACAATGGTGTTGCTGATTTTATTTCAGAAATTAGAACAAAAATATCTGAAAATAACGAGTTTGTAACAGCTGGCGTAACATTGGAGTGTTATATTGTATCACAAGGCATACAAGATTTGATCCAAGGCTGTCCAGCTTTTTCCAATTTTCAAGTGTTTGGTAGTCAATTTGGCGAGGATCCACAATCAGGAATAAATTCAATTAAGTCTATTGTAACATTTACAGAAAAAACCAAATTTCTTTTTGCAATAAATAAGGACATATCCGCTCTAGAACTTCGCAAATCACCATACTTGGTTAACAAATTCGTACCGCCTGAAGAAAGGAAAGTTCCTTTTGATAATATGATTTACTTTGGTGACAGCCCTAATGACATTCCATGCTTTTCATTGGTGCAAAGAATGGGGGGAATCTGCTTTGGCGTTACAGGCGGAAAGCTTCGTAAAGGTTTTGAATTGGCAATGGATGATCGTATCACAGTAGGACCTTACACTGCAGATTACACAAAGAACAGTGAACTAAGAAAAGTGTTGGGTTCTGCAATTAATAATATAGCTGACAAGATTGTCTTAAAACAAAGATTAGCTGGTAGATTATGATTGATTTGGACTTAAATGTCAGGATTTATGAATATACTCAGAGTTTATACTTCAAAGCAGAATAGAAAAAAAGTTGAAATTGCAGCCAAATTAATTCTTGGTGGTTTAAAATAATGAAAAAACGAATTGTCATCAAACTTTCTGGTAGAATATTTAGTGTGGACAATATCAAAATCTTGAAGGACTATGCTAAATTTCTAGTTAAGATTAGCAAAATTTGTCAGCCTGTAGTAGTGACCGGGGGTGGTAACATTGCTAGACACTACATTAATCATGCCAGATCTTCAGGCGCAGACGAATCTAGTTTGGATGAACTAGGAATTGAAGTTTCTCGCCTTAATGCAAAACTCTTGATTTATGCTTTAAAACATAAAGCCTATCCTCATCCCCCAACAACCTTACAAGAAATTCGTTACGCTGTAGATAGTGGTTTAATTGTTATTGTTGGAGGATTGCATCCAGGACACAGCACAAATGGCACTGCTGCATTAATCGCTGAAAAGGTAGAGGCAACTCAATTTTTGAATGCAACAGATGTTGATGGTGTTTATGATTTGGATCCCAACAAATACAAAAAGGCAAAAAAATTCAGACGAATTGAATTGAAAACCCTCCGTAACATGCTACTTCGCGAAGATTCTGTGGCTGGAGGTTATGATCTAATGGATATTCTAGCATTGAAAATAATTGAGCGTTCTAAAATTAAAACTCGTATTCTAAAAGCGGATCTGAAGATCTTAGAAAAAGCAATCAAAGGTGATTCTGTTGGCACCGAAATAATTTTTTAATTAAAAAAATTTCTACTCTACGTTAGATTCATTTTGAATTATAGGATATCTTTGAGTCCATATCTCAACATATTCTCCCTTAAATCCTGGTATGCCAGACTCTCTTGCTTTGAGGAAAATTTTGATGGCTTCATCTTTTTCCAAAGCCTTTGATTGGGCTTTAGTATAACCCTCTGTATCAACTAAAATTGTGACAAATCCATCAGGAGTTTGAATCACTGCTGTAAGATCCTCTTCCCCAACAGGTACGAACTTGTCTCCATCTTTTTTTGTAGTTATTGTTAGCATTGCAAAACCAGCAAAACCGAAGAGTTTCATTTGTGATTTTGCCGCTCTCTGCTTTCCTATCTGTACAGCCTGAAAATACTGCATTAATACAATCAATATGAATCAGTATAATAATTATCTTAACATTTAAGACATATGCAAACAAAAAATGAATATTGAATCCTAAAATTATTGTGGGTATCGCAGTAGCAGCATTTGTTGGTGTTGTGGGAATTATCGCTCTTTCTGACCAATCACTGATAAGTGATATCTTAGAGGAAGGCATTTTTTCCAAACTAGATACTGAAGCACAAATCTTACCAATTGAAATTGAACTTGATGACCTCTCTATTTTAGAGGTTACAGAAAAAGCTGTAACACTAGAAATTAAATTTAAAGTTACAAACCCAAACAACAGGTCAGTTATTTTACAATTTATCACATACGAACTTTTTGAACAAGATCTTCGAGTAGATGCTGGAGAAATCGGTGCTAGATTCGCAGGTTTTATTGCCACCTCAAATTATTTTACAATTTTGAATGATGCACCTACATTCTTGTCTGAAAAAATTACCATTAAAAATACTGGAAATACTCCAGAATTTTGGTCGGCATTGATGAACAACACTCCAGAATGGACAGTCAAAGGTGAGGCATTTTTTAATCTGAGTTCAATGACGAGGGGAGGAGAAAATCAAGTTACATTCGAATTTACAAAATAATAGGTATCTAGACATTGTATCATAAAAATCCAATATTATGATTATTTGTTTTTATAAAAAGCGATTTGACAAAGTTATAAATGACAATCCAACTTGCTTCTTTCGATGGCAGAAGCAAGTATGGCCGCATTTGGCTCAGCAATAGGTGTTGGAATTGCACTCGCAATTGTGTGCTTTGCACTACGTGGTAAAGGGCACAAAGAAACACTAGAAAGTTAAAGGAATATTCCTTTACAATATTTTTCTATTACTTATTAAAACCAACTAGCTGACCCAATGATATTGTTTGTGAAGTTTTTTGTGGAAGGTAACATTTTTCATAATATTGACAATTTGAACATTCATCTGATGGTTCTAAAATTGGTACCTTTTTTTCTTTAAGGAGATCATTAAAAATTCGAATGCGTCTAGCTACTTCCTCAAACATTTTTTTACTTCTAGAAAGTGTAAATGAGGTTTCTTGTCTATCACCAGTTATGTAAATAAGTATACCATCCATCTTATCAAAAATCCACAAACATGTATTCAAGTACAACAAATCTCTTGCTATTGGATTTTCAGGCAGTCCATTCGCAGAACGAAAAATTATCACTGCATCATCAACAATCATGTCAGCCTGTCCTTTGAGACCAATATCCTCCATTTTAAATTCCCCAGATTTAGAACCGTACTTCATATTTCGAAGCAATCCACTCACTAAATCATTAAAGCCTCGTCTTTCGACTTGTTTAGGTTCAACTCTATCAAAATATGAACGTCTTAAACATTGAACAACTTCATGAAGATGAATTGTTTTAATGTCGTTAGAATCTATTTTTGGTTCTATTTCACGACCAATTGAATCTATGGCACTTTTTATGAGTTGTCTATAGTCTCTATCACCAAGCACGATAAATCACTTTGTTAATTCTCCTAAAAACAAAAAAACCTTCCCTAATAAATTCATATTAAATCACCAAGTAAATTTTTCATCCTTTTCTTATGATGAATTGCATCAAAGCCTCTTTGGAATATTCTATTCCATGTTCATCATAGGAGTGTTTTCCATATTCCTCTATTACCTTTGCAGTATCATCTCCTTCGGCCACAAAATCACATTCAAAACCATAATCTTGACACACTAATTTTGTCATGCATAGACGGAAATATGAGGCTGTTATAACTTTTTTCAAAAATTTAATTCTAGTCTATATTGTTCTACATAAAGATTAGCAAAATTCATCACAATATGGGTTTTTTGAAGATTGCTGTTTTTCAGGAAATTGAGTTTTTTCAAGAATTAGATCAACAAACACGGTTCAACAAATTAACAGTTTTTTCTTCGTCAGACTTTGACAAATTTGTAAAGCCTTCAAGGAGTTCTTTTTGAATAATTAGGCTTTCATCAGAGATATTCTTTAAATTTTGAAATTTGAAGGGCAGCAGTTTTAGTTTTCCTTCACAATAAGCCTTGACATACTTTTCAAAAAGTGAAAAAGTAAATTTAGGAGCAATTTTTGTTAGTTTCAATATTATATCATGAAACTCATTTTCATCTTTGCTTGAATTTGAAAAAAAATGTTCCAAGATTTTTTTTCTATCTTTTATCTCATTAAGAGATAATGAAACTAACAATCCACTCTGTGTTAGTTTATAGTAAGGAACTCCTTTTTCTTGAAGTGCCTTTGGCCCTCGTCTTAATGGCAATCTACCTTCCTCCTTAACCAATCCTAGCGGAATTAAAATTTCATCCAAATCTCGAAAAACTCCAGAATACAAATTTTTCCAAACCACTCCACTTTGAGAAGCAATTTTCTGAGAAATCGAGGTTCTCGTCTTATCCGTTGGATTAGCCCCCATAGCTAACACATTGATAATGGAACGTTGTCGTAAGGCTTCCCCAGTGAGCGCCTTGCTTTTGGTCTTGAATGTATTAAAAATAGCCAACTTGGGAGAATTTGATTTTATTTTTGACACCTTCTATCATTCTGGTTTTTATCAACGCTTTTTTCAAGCGCAAAAATACATGACATAATTTTCATATTCTATGTTAGTATCGTAAATTACTGAAATATAATAACTTACACTTTTGGTGCTTTAAACATCTCAATGCTTATATGACTTCCAACTTTGTTGCAGATCAATGAATTCTAGGAACCGCAAGTATGCACTTTTACTTGTGGCTGCAGTCGTTATTACGGCAACCGGTACCATGTCACAGGCATTTGCACAGCAAGTGACTGACGGTATGGATGGTTATGTTTTAGGAACTAGTGGTATCTACACTGGAAACCCTAACGAATGTTGGTTTGAAGAAGATGGAACCATGATGCCCTGTAGAATTGATACAGGTGATACTGCTTGGATGCTCGCTGCATCTGCGTTAGTATTAATCATGACGCCAGGTCTTGCATTCTTCTATGGTGGGTTATCCCGATCAAAGAATGCAGTAAGCACAATTGGTATGGTCTTCATCGTAATCGGATTAATGTCATGGCAATGGGTTGCATGGGGTTATACACTCGCATTCGGACCTATTGACAATGACGCAAACATGTTCATGGGCTCATTGGCTTATGTTGGCTTTAACCAAGTCTCTGCTTATGCACCACTTGGTGAACTAGGTCTATGTACTGACACTTGGTCTGCTGCATATCAAATGCAAGTCTTCCCTGAAGAAATGAAATGTAGTGTAGGATGGCCAGGAACAGTACCACATCAAATGTTTGCAATGTTCCAAGCAACATTCGCAATTATCACTCCAGCACTAATTGTTGGTGGATTAGTTGGCAGAATGAAGTTCAGCGCTCTGGTAATCTTCATCCTACTCTGGGGAACTTTGGTTTATGATCCAATTGCCCACTGGGTATGGGGTGGCGGTTATATCGGAAACTTGGACTTTGATCCAGACTTGTCGCCAAGCTTTGGTCTTGACTTTGCTGGTGGTACCGTAGTACACATTACTTCAGGATTTTCTGCATTAGCAGGTGCGTTAGTTCTAGGCAGACGACTAGGATATGGTAAGGTTCCAATGGAACCACACAATGTACCTATGGTGGTACTTGGCGCATCCCTTCTTTGGTTCGGCTGGTTCGGATTTAATGCAGGTAGTGAAGTGATGGTAGACGGCATTACAGTTAGCGCTTGGGTAGTTACAAATACTGCCACAGGTGTTGCTTCCGTAACGTGGTTACTCATGTCGTGGGCTCATACCGGAAAACCAAGTATTGTTGGTGCTGCAACAGGAGCTATTGCAGGCTTAGTTGCAATTACACCGGCATCTGGTTGGGTTGGACCTATGGCTTCAATGATCATTGGTATTGCAGCTGGAAGTGTTTGTTATGGTGCTGTTGCATTCAAGAATGCACGAAAATGGGACGACGCACTCGATGTATGGGCAGTACACGGGATTGGTGGTTTCACAGGTGCAATTCTAACTGGTACACTAGCTAGCCCACATATTTGGGATACTGGTGATGGTATCGGAGCATGGACTGGAACACCAGAAGGATTTGAACAACAAGCAATCAACATTGTAGGAGCAATGATGACAATTGCATATGCATTTGGTGTTACAATCATAATCCTCAAGATAATGGATGCAGTCTGGCCTGGCGGAATCAGAGTCACTCCAAAAGAAGAGGAGATAGGTCTCGATCTCGCACAACACGGTGAAAGATCATACGTAAACGAATAGAATCCCTTCCTTTTTCTTTTTTTTAATTTCAAAAAACAAATGAATTTACATATCATTTTCAATATCTGATTCGTGATTATTCATACAAATGAACTAGAGCAAACCCTAAGTGACCCTAACCTTGTATTGATTGACGCTCGGTCCTTTAGGGAATACTCCGCAGGCCATATTCTTGGAGCAGTAAACTTGGATCTTTTTGCATTTCATTGGATGGATACCTCTAAGGCAGGAATAGCGGCCTTCAATGCACAAACCGTTGATCTTTTTTCATCGGTTGGCATAAGCAATGAAAAAAAGGTGGTGTTTTACGATGATGTGTCTGGAATGCTTGCAGCTAGAGGAGTTTGGGAGTTACTTTATTTTTCACACCCTCAAGTTTTCATGTTGGAAGGTGGATTATCAAAATGGAAAGGTGAAAAGCTTCCGATAGAGACAGAGCCAAATGAATTCAAACCAGCAAAATTTTCAGCGACCGTAAACGAAGATCTGTTGGCCGGATTTGAATATATTAAAGATAATTTAGATAAATTAAAAATTGTTGATGCAAGATCAAAGGAGGAATATGACGGAACGGTAGTCCGTGCTGCAAAACGAGGTCACATCCCAGGCTCAATTAATATCGATTGGATTCTGAATTTAACAAATAATGGAACTTTCAAAAATGACGAAGAACTTTCTC
>JAEHKQ010000130.1 GCA_016838795.1 Nitrosopumilales archaeon | reverse complement strand
GCTAATATTTTCCCCAGACCTCTTATTTCTAAAAAATTTAAAATTACTATTATTTTCTTAATAGCGCATCTATATATTTAGTATTGTTACTATTATAATTATAACAGTTATGATTTTTTCATAACGGAAAAAAATTGATGCAACAGGACAAAAAAATATGATATAAGGATCTTTTAGCTTACATATGCAAAAACAAAATACATGTCAATATTAGCAGAAAAACAAATTCAAGTTAATCGTATTCTTACACTAAATTCAAATCAAGCTCGCGCAATTGAAGATCCTGCAAGGGCAGCAGTTATAAAAATTCTATACAAAAAAGCACTTTCTGCTGAACAAATTAGAAATAAACTTCGTAAAGCTGGATACAAAAAAGCGTTAACTACAATTCGTCATCATCTTGAAATTCTCAAAAAAACTGGTTTGATTGAAATTGTGAGGATGGAAGAAACACGTGGCGCAGTAACAAAATTTTATAGCACTTCAACAAAGCTTTTGGGATTTGACATTCCTGTTGACTTTGAAACCAAATACTCTTCAGTGATTATGAATACTTCAACAAAGATGAAAAAGCTGCTCAAAGGGATATCCTCAAAAACAATGGTTAAAACCAAAAACCAAAAGACGAATGATCCAGAATACTCTCAATATCTTATGATAGAAATTGTAAATCGCGCCATGACAAATGTTCTGGAAAATGAACACAAATAATCACTTCAAATAATAATTACAATTAGAAAACTCTAAAACACTTCAAAACTTGAACAAAAATATCACTATGATAGAACAATTGCCAATAATATGGAGAAATGAGCAATAAAATTGGAACAAAAGGCAATCGATCTCTTAAAAGGCAAGAATCTTGTGTTTATTGCAACATTAATGAAGGATGGTTCCCCACAACTGTCTCCAGTATGGGCTGATTATGAAGATGGATTTGTAATGGTAAATACTGCCGAAGGAAGAATAAAACACAAAAACGTTCTAAACGATACTCGAGTAGCTGTTTCAGTTGTTGCAAATGAAAATCCTTTAGACATGACAACAATTCGCGGCAAAGTTGTTGAAATTTTACCAGATTATGATTACGTACACATAAACAAACTAACTAAAAAATACATGGGAATAGAAAACTATCCATTTCGTAGAGAAGGTGAAAAAAGAATTGTTTTCAAAATAAAACCCGACAAAGTTTTTGTTCTACCAGAATTAAAAATGAATCACGGCTAAAGATTTATTATATTTCTAAATTCGAGTTTAGAAACATTAAATTTCCATACTAGTAAATCATATACAAATAAACAAATAAAAAAAATTTAAAAAAAGAAAATTGAGGCGTTTAACGTCGACGACGTCTTGTCTTTCGTCTTCCACCGGCTCGGCGTTTACCGCCAGTACTTCGCTTTCTTTTTGCTGCGCCCTTTTTAGCTGCAGCACGTCGTCTCCTTCGTGATGCAGATCTTTTGCGAGCTGCAGCTTTTGCTGCAGCATTTCGCTTACGCGTTCTAGCTGCTTTTTGTGCAGCTGCTTTGCGTTTAGCTTTTGAAATTGCCATTGATAGTTTGCGTATCTATTGTGTCTTATGTAGTACAAGTCACGAAATTTTGCTCAGTTAATACATTTTTTTGACAAGAATTTTAATTGCGATCACAAATTTTGATGTGATTTTAACAATTAATTATACAAACAATACCAATATCCATTGAAGATTGCTCTTTTGTTGGCAAGATACCTATCCTATATTGTTTATTTTCATCGTAAGGGATATCAAATTGTGTAGTAAATGATAATGGTACTTGTTGCTCTAACATATCATTAAGTAAATCATTCTTTGAAAAATTGCCATAAACAGGTTGAAACTTAGCATCATTTTCGTCGATGATGTAGAACTGTCCTCCTGACATTCTGGTTGATTCTTTACCTAAATTTTCTGCAATAATGCTAATCTGAACAAAAGTATGTTCAGGACTAGTTCTTTCATCACCGTCATGTTCTCCAATGTGTTCAATAATGTATTTTACAGGCCCAACTTGGACAGGTTCACCTCCACTTACATAGATAAAATTTGGTTGAAATTCAAGATAATATGCGATTGCAAACGTAATTGATACAGTTATGCCAACCACAACTGCAATAATGAACACTCTAACCATTTCGTTAGTTAATTTCCAATCTTTACACTATATTTTCTTTTTAGGTCGAAACAGCAATTTACGCTTAAAAGCTAAACCCCTTATCAAAAAACTTGGTTTACGAATGATGTGATTTTTTCAAAAATCATGATTTTTGGTGGGGGTTTAACACTTGTTCGTAAATAATACAGACAAGCCTAAAACCACCTAGATAGCTCAGCTCAATATGTGCGATCATTTTCTCATAGGCTCAAAAGTTAAACCCCTAGATATTGACCCCAAAATTTTGATTGATCTCTGCCAATTGAGCTCCAAGGATAAGAAACGCAACGATCTGAATAACTGTTAACAACATTCCAAATTGAACACAAAATTTTGCTAATCTAGGATCATCATTTTTAAGAATTAAGTATGCAAGTACCCCACCAATTATCGCAAAAAAATTGGGTAGCAAAATCCACCAAAGACTTCGTTGTCTTTCAGGATGCATGATATGATGCCTATTTAGGGCTATTTAGAATCTAACTTTTTTCGAATTTGTGTAATTTCAATTTCTACAGTCTCAAGAGGGTCTTGAACCTGGTTTCTTTTGATGGAAAACATTTTCGGTCTGTCAAAATCATCTGTACAATCTGGGCATGCATATACTAACACACGATATTCATTCGGTGCCTTTGGGTTTGATAATCTTGGATAATAAACCAGTCTTGCACCACAATCTACACAATATCTGTTGGCCCTTCTAGTTCTAGCCAAAGTAAACTTCCTGCATTTTTAGTAATATACGATCAAATATTAGATCCTTCCAGTCTAACAGAATACACTAACTAGTTTCAAACGATCAATATTTCACAATTCGAATTTAGAAACATTAAATTTTAAATGGGTGGTTGCTGCCATGGTTAGAAAAAGAATATTTCTAAACTCGAATTTAGAAACATATGTGCGCCGCCCACCAGACTTGAACTGGCGACCAACGGATTAACAGTCCGACGCTCTACCACGCTGAGCTAGGGCGGCAACAAATTTGTACTTTGATAGATGCGATTTAATCCTTGCTAAGTTAGTATCTCGATCAGTTAAATTTTGAAAAAAAATCTTGAATTTCTTTTGAATAATTTTCTACTAAAGTAACAATTTCCATGTGTTCATCTGCCGTGGGCTCTCTTTTATGAAAAATTTGAAATGCGCTAAGAGCTGAACCAACCATTTCACCAACAAAAAAACCACAAAGAAAATCTCCAACATTTTTGATATTCCAAACTTCCGCAATTCGTGGTGACACGCCAGCATTTTTGTAAAGCTCTAAAGTCTGTTTTATAAGATGGTCTGTTTGTTTTATGAATTCAGTGTCTAAAGTCATTTAATTATTTTTATTTTACTATCTACGCCATTTATTAGCTTCTGGGAAGGTATAGGGTATGGATACCCTCAGTGTACTTGTCCGGATCCTCCTTAGTTTAAAAAAAGTGATTATTGAAAATTCTTAAAATTTACATTTTTTCCAAAAATCCTAGCAATCCGACAATTGCAAGAATTATTGCAAAAGCTACTCCTATACCAAAAATTATAGTATTCGTTTTTCCACCAGATGACGTTCCGAATTTCAAGCTTAATCCTTTGTTAAAATAAATGCCCGAACTTGACCCTTTAGTTATTTTTCAATACCTTTAGTTTTTTCATAAACATATATGCCGTCTAGAAAAACCCTATGATCTTTGTTTTTAATTTTAGTGGCAAGTTCAATATTGGCCCCAGTTTGAGTAACTTCAGTAAGCACTGAGCCAGTCAGTACCACATCATCACCTTTTACAACCACTTTAGTAGATCCAACAATTTTAGCAACTCTTGGTGATCTTTCTCCTTGAAAGTTTTCTACCAGGATTTTATCATCTTTTGTTTTTACGGAAACTGGAAAGTGGGCATAGACAATCTTAAGTTTTACAGTATATCCCTCACTAACTCCTTCACATAGGTTCCTGATGATGGATTTTGCTGTATTTAGTATTGCAAAATCCTTTTTTCTAGTTCCCTGTGCATTAATGAGAATTTTGTTATCTTTAACTTGAATTGTGACAGGGATTTTTTTGAAATTTTTGAAGGTTTTTCCTAAAGGTCCTTGAACTTGTAGCATGTATTTGTTGATACTTGCAGTAACTCCATCAGGAATTTCTACTAGTGTTTCAAATTTTTCAACTTGTTTAGTAGACATAACCTATCAAAAATCCCCCAATTCCTTTACCGGTTGCATCATGATGAGACATTACTCCCTGGTTTGTTGTGACAAGTAACATGCCTCTGGTATATGAAGGCAAATATTGTTGTTCCCAATGTTGAAACTCATTATACTTAACTTTGAATCTTGGGGAAATTGCTCCACATTTTGTAATTTTTGCTAGTAATTTTATTTTGAATTTTC
>JAEHKQ010000129.1 GCA_016838795.1 Nitrosopumilales archaeon | reverse complement strand
TTACAACATTTTTCCTTCCAACATCTTCAATAAATGGACCAATTTTTGGGCCTCTAGTAGTACCCAAAATTATTTGGTAAAGCACTCTAAAGAAGTCTTTTGGTGGAATCTGATTTGTCTTAGCAATATGATAAATTGAATTTTGTAGATCATCAATTGATTTTTCTGAATCAAGTAAATCTACCAATTGCGCAATTGCTTTTTTTGTTTTTTCATCTAATTGAATCTCTACTTTCTCACCTTTATGGAAATCATCAGCAAAGTTACCAACTAAAGTAATTAATTCATTAATTTGAGGCTCAGAATTTTTTATAACTCCATAATCTACAATCTTTTTCATCACACGTTCGTTTCGTTCTTCTTTGAAAATATTTGTAAGCTCAATGAGTAATCTGTAACTAACATGGGTGCTAGGGTTCTTAGGTGGATTTAGTAGATTGACATATTCATACAAGCCTTTTAATTTTATCTCCTTTGCTTTGTTATTCAACTTAACTTTTCCAAAATAGATATTTTCCAATTCATTATATTCATCCATTAGAGAAGGTATATCTTCAAATCCTAGTTCTCTTGCTCCAGTAATTCTTTTGTAAAGTAATAGAAGTATAGATTTTGGGGTCCCATATTTCAACCACTTTTGTGATGTCACAACATTTCCCAATGATTTTGAAATCTTTTTTCCACCTTTGTCCAGAAACATTTCATATTTTACATGGTGAGGATGAGGATATTTCAAAATCTCATCCGATACCCAATCATTTACCTTTACCGAATCCATAATGTCTTTACCATACGCTTCAAATCTTATATCAAATGCCTGCCATCTGGCTGCAAACTCAACCTTCCAAGCCAATTTACCAAGACCTTTTGTAATATCTGACTCTCCTTCGTGACCACATCCTTTGACAATATTTGAGCCAATAGTCGAATCCACACAGCGGTATTTTACTTTCTTTTCATCCGAGAGATATTCATAAGATTCAGTTGTGTAAAGCTTATCACAATTTTCACAAACTGCAAAGTATGGTAAAATATTTTGATATTTTTCTTGTCCAGAAAGGTCTGATATTTTTTCTCCAATTTTTTTACTATTACTAAGGATGGTATGGATTTGTTCCTTTAGGAGTCCCTTTTCATAGGTGTCTTTTGCTCGTCTAAAATCATATTCTATTCCTAATTCATCGAGGCCCTCAAGTAAGAGACTACTCATGTGCGTTCCATAAGAGTCATGACAATCAAAGGGATCTGGAATAGTTGAAACTCTTTTTCCCAAATGCTCATTTAACGAATCAGGGAATCCTTCAGGAATTTTTCGTAACCCATCCAAATCATCAGAATACGCAATTAGTTCCGATTTATAACCAAAATTTTCAAGTGCGAGCTTTACACCAAACGCTCTAACTGCATCACCCAAACTCCCAATATGTGGTATGCCTGAAGCACCTAATCCACTTTCGACACGAATTAAATCTAGATTTCTACCAATTGATTTTTCTCTTTCAACCAATTCAAAAGCTAGTTTATCAATCCAGGTTCCTTTACCAATAACATTTTGATCTGACATTTAGAACCCACATTTAAGCAAGTTTTTTTGCCATATAAGGACCCTCTAATGAATATCCAAACTTTCGATAATATTCCCTAGTTCCAACTGCACTAATGACTAAAAGTTTGTTAGCATCAAATTCTTCTTTTGAAATTTTCTCAGCTTCTGAAAGTAGGTTTTTTCCTAATCCTAAATGTTGTATGCCAGCATCGCTCCTTTCTCCAAGTTTTAAGGATTTTCCATAAACATGTAATTCACGTACGATGCACGTTCTTTCGGAAATCTCTTTTCTGTGTGCCTTTAAACTTGGATTTCGTAATCTTAAAAATCCAAAAATTGAGTCATTTGAATTCTCATAGCAAAGGAACACTTCCTTCCCTTCAGATGATAAATAATCATCCCGCTTTAACTTTAAATTATAATGAGAATCCTGAGATAATCCTATTTCTCTACATCTGATACATTTGCAGGACAGCCCTTGGCTTTTCAAATTTTTTTGAACAATTTGACGCAGATTCCCTGATTTTGGACCAGCTACAATTTCAGATGGTGAAATCTCCCGTTGCACTCTCATAATTCTGACCCAACGTGGAACAATCTTTTTCACCTCTGTTAGCACATTGATCATATCCTCAGATGAATAAGGCGTATATTTTCCAGATTTGTAATCTTCGTAAAGTGGAGTATTTTCTATAACCAGTGATGGATAAATTTTCAACATATCTGGTTTAAGACGTTCATCATCAAACAATTGTTTAAAATCTTTAACATCATCATTAGGTGTCATCGTAGGAAGTCCTGGCATCATGTGTGCAACAATTTTGTATCCTGCATCTTTTGAAATTTGAAAAGATTGAACAACATCTTGAAAATCATGTCCCCTGTTTACAATTCTATATACCCTTTCTTGTAAACATTGAACGCCAATTTCAACTCTTGTCACTCCATATCCCAGCATCGCATCTACATGTTCTTCTTTACAATAATCTGGTTTTGTTTCAATAGTAAAACCAACATTTCTTATTTTGGATGTTTCATTATTCTTTTTAGCATCCTCCAATGAATCTGAATCAAAACCATTTAATGCATCATAACATGATTTGATAAAATCTTCTTGATAGTTTTTTGGCATAAAAAGAAATGTTCCTCCCACTATAACAAGTTCCAATTTTGATCGTTCGTGCCCAAATGCTAATAGTTTGTCGAGTTTTGTCAAAATTTGGCTTTTAGGATTGTATTGATTTTCAATAGCGTTAATTGTAGCCGGTTCTTTTCCTGTATAGCTGTTTGGTGTATTAAACTCAATTCCGCCAGGACAATAAGTACATCTACCGTGAGGACAAGCAAATGGTTTTGGCATAAGTGCCACAACTGCAACCCCTGATGCTGTTTTGATAGGTCTTTTGAGAAGAACTTTTCTCAATTTTGAAAAATCTGTGCCATCAACCATAGCTAAAATTTCCTGGTTTCTAGGAATTCT
>JAEHKQ010000128.1 GCA_016838795.1 Nitrosopumilales archaeon | reverse complement strand
TCTTACGACCGGATCACCTACGTCAACAAGTAGATTTTTGTCACATCCACAGCTTTGTTTGTGCTCATCTAGGTATGGGCATCTTTTCTGTCTGGCTAGATGGACGCCATTACCATCCTTTACTTCTTTCATTGCCCGTTTGCCGATCTTAATTAGAATTGCTTCAACTTGCCTAGGATCATTTAGGTAAGAAACCCCAACATCAATTCCAGCAGGGACTAGTTTGAATTCTTTTGTAAAGTTGATAATTTCTGCTGAAACGAGTTGCTTGGTAGGAATAATTGCCAAAGATTCATTGAGACCATGCCTGATGTACGTAACTCTGGGGGTAATCTTGTATACTAAACCATTGTATCCACTTGGTAGTGTTATCCTATCACCTTGTTTGACAATCTTGTCTTTTCTAATCATTATGTATGCAAAGTAATTTTCCATAGTTTCTTTTAGTGCTAGCCCTACACCAAGAGCAAGTCCTCCAGTGGCAGTTGCTAAAATCACCAAATCAACACCCCACCATGTAACAATACCAATCACTGTGACAATAAAAATTCCAATTGGCAAAATTTGTTTTGCTGACTTGGGAACTCCTTCTTTTTGTTTTCTTGCATAACCAGGAGGTTTTGCACTTGGAATAATTGGGTCATAATTATTTTGTTTCTTTTGCTCTCGCCATATATCTATAGGATAGATTTCTTCTGGCACAACACCCGGTCTTAGTTTTTGTCCAGTCTGGTTATCTCCTGTAACACAATTATTATAATATTTTTCATACTTCTTTCGTTCTGATTTTTTCCATATTTCAAACGAATCATCTACTCGTTTATCATAGCTACCGACAGATAACCCCTTGGAAGTACGGTACTTTTCAAGAAATTTCAGACCCTCTTTTGTTTGAATATATTTTTGAAATTCATCATCTTTCATGTCGTAAGGAGTTGTTTGAGGTGGAATCCACTTGAAGCATTTATGGAATAAGTCTCCATCATCATCTGTAAACCCTTGCATACCGTACCACTTTTTGTAATCCTTTCTTTCCAGAATCGATTTGTCACGTTGTGTTAAAGTAATTGGAACTAGGTGTGATATTGTCCAACCAATTACTAATATGTTAATAGAATTAAGAATTTTTGCGAATTTTCCAGCAGGATCTAATTCATCTGTACTCTTAATTATATTCTCTCCTTCAAATAATTCAGTAGTTTGTATGTATACATTAATGGATGATACTAAAGCTATTGCAAAAAATGGTAGCACTGCCTTGCGAACAAATCGAGAAATATGTGGTCGTGTATAGTTGAATTTTTGAGATAGAATCCAATGTGAAAATTTATAGTAAATTACACCAATCATTATTAAACCAACGATCAGAATTGCAAAAGCGATCTGAAGCGATTCTGAAGAAGCAATTAGCTGGGAAACCGACTCAAATTCTCCTATTGGTATATTATCCGGTTCTTCAGCCATGGCTAATCATCATTCCTATGATTTAATTGAAGAAATTCTAAGGAAAGCCTACATAGTCAAATCTAATTGTTGGTTAATAGTAGAAATTTTTACAAAATTTAAGCAAACCAGATCCGTGCGTGGCTCACTAGACTTAACGCGTTAACCTTTAACAATGGTAAGTGACTATTTTACAAAATGACCTTACAAGAATCTGTTTGGAGTGAAACCGAATCTCCACGAATTCAATCTTATACTTTAACTAATTTTCGTAATCTTCCCCAAATTCAGAAACTTTCTGAAGAACAACAGTTTGAGATGGAAGTAGTTGCAAATGTACTTCCATTTAAGGCCAATAACTATGTCATAGAACAACTCATTGATTGGAATAACATTCCAAACGATCCAATATTTGTTCTGACGTTTCCCCAAAAAGAAATGTTGCTTCCCCCTCATTACGAACAGATGGCATCCGCTCTTAAGAGTGGCGCAGATAAAAAAGCGATTCAAGAACTTGCGAATGAAATTCGCCTTCAATTAAATCCTCATCCAGCAGGCCAACTTGAACTTAATGTACCAACACTCAAAGACGGAACTAAACTTTATGGCATGCAACACAAGTATAACGAGACCTGTCTTTTCTTTCCAAGCCAAAGTCAGACATGTCACGCATACTGTACTTTCTGTTTTAGATGGCCACAGTTTGTTGGTATGGATGAAATGAAATTCGCCATGAATGAAGGAGAACAATTGGTACAATATCTCAGAGAACATCAAGAAATTTCAGATGTCTTGTTTACCGGCGGTGATCCAATGATCATGAAAGCAAAAATGTTTAGAACTTACATTGACACCTTGTTAGAAGCTGATCTTCCGAATCTTAAAACTATTAGAATAGGTACCAAAGCCTTGGCATATTGGCCATACAAATTTCTTACAGATGATGACGCTGACGAGACTTTAGCAACCTTCGAAGAAGTTACTAACAAAGGATTGCATCTGGCATTTATGGCTCATTTCAATCACCACAAAGAACTTTCTACTGGGGCAGTAAAAGCCGCAATAAAACGTGTACGAGAAACAGGTTCTGAAATTAGAACACAGTCCCCCCTTTTGGCCCACATCAACGATGATGCTGATATGTGGGCTGAGATGTGGAGGCAGCAAGTCCAGCTGGGCTGCATTCCATATTACATGTTTGTTGTAAGGGATACGGGAGCACAACATTACTTTGGAATTCCTCTAGTGAAAGCCCATGAGATATTTAGAAATGCCTACAAACAGGTTAGTGGTCTTGGAAGAACCGTTAAGGGACCAAGCATGTCAGCAACACCAGGCAAGGTTTTAGTCGATGGAGTCGCCACGATTAACGGGAAAAAAATCATCGTGCTGAAATTTTTACAAGGAAGAAATCCAGACTGGGTATCAAAATCATTCTTTGCTGAATTTGATGAAAGTGCCATTTGGCTTGATGATCTAAAACCAGCTTTTGAGGAAAAATTCTTCTTTGAAGATGAATTGGAACAGAAATACTCTGGAGCAAGAAAATTAGAAAAATCTTCTTAATTTTTTTTCCTCTTGCTTTTCTTACTACCTGAAAACTTTTTTCTTAATGCAAGTGAGAAAATAGCTCCCGCAGGTATTCCAATTATGGTTCCTAGACTAACATAAGGTGCTATAAAAAAATCACCAATCCAAATTCCACCATCCGTTGTTAATTCCATAAAAGTTCTTGGACGCATCAATATCGAAATTGTCTTGGAATCAGTCTCTTCCTGTCCAATATCATCCAAATAACTTACTATGACTTGAAATGGAATTTTATATTCCGTATTGATTTCTTGAGACGGAGTAATAATTCTAGCTGTCACAGATATTGGTACATTTTGTTGAATTGAGGAAAATGTATGTAGTGTTTCTCCTCGAAAATCAACATCAGGAGGAGGAATTATTTCTAACCTCACATCATTAATATCAATATCTTCAGAAATTATTTCAACTGTAAACGGAAACTCTGCATTCGTAAAAAGTGATTCTGGGGTTATTGTATGAATGGTAACTTTAGGTTGCTCTTTAATTAAAATTGGAATTGCAATGTTTGTTTGGGTGGCAGGCCGCGGTTCTTCATTATTTGCAAGTAACACTTGCGAATATTCTAAATTTAGAAAATGAGAGCCTGGTGAAGCATCCGCAGCTATCTTAAAATCAACAGTTTCGCCATAGGAACCTCCGGCTGAAATCTTATCAATTCGAATTTCATTTTTTTTAATTGGCATAATAGTATTACTAGAACCAAAAACAAAAATCACATCTTGTTTATCCTCCCAACCATTATTTTTTACTAGAAAAGAAATTGATATGGTTCTATCAATTACTGCTTTAGATGGGTAAGTTATCTCAATATCCATACCCCCCTCCATTGTTTGATTTATTGTCTCAGCTTCAGCATTCGAAATCAAAACTAAAAGTATCAAAAATATTGGTAGAATTCTTAGAAATTTCAATTCAATTCACTTTCTCTATGAAATTAGGGCTTTTCTATGTTATCAAAAATAAAAATTTGTATTTTGAATCATAAATTGAAAATCACGCCTAAGTTGTTGATTAATAAATACCACTAAGTAAGAACTCGTAAATTCGTGATATTATGGTTAGACAAACAGCTACTGCTAAAGATTTGTGTCCTCGCTGTGCGAAAGGTAAACTGGTTACTGATAATGAATCTGGTGAGATGTTTTGTTCCAGATGTGGCTTTGTTGTATCGGAGAAACTCCAAGAATCTGGACCTGAATGGAGATCATTCACTCAAGATGAACATGGAGATAGAGCAAGAGCAGGAGCACCAACATCGTTAACAATGCATGATATGGGTCTTGCCACAATTATCAATCCCTTAAACAAAGATGCATCTGGTAAACCACTTACCGCATCTATGAAAAGTACAATTGAACGTCTTAGAACATGGGATAGTAGAAGCCAAGTTCATGAACCCGTTGATAGGAACTTCAGACAAGCTTTTAGTGAATTAAATAGATTAAAGGACAAACTTGCAATTTCAGACGCAGTAATTGAAAAAGCAGCATACATTTACAGAAAGGCTTTGGAAAAGGGTCTTGTTAGGGGAAGATCAATTTCCGCATTAATGGCATCTGCGTTATATGCAGCATGTCGCGACACCGAAACACCTAGAAATCTTAAGGATGTTGAATTAGCTGCAAACATCAAACGAAAAGACATTGCTAGATGTTATAGGTTACTTGTAAAAGAATTGGATCTTAAAATGCCAGTTACTGATTCTGTTCAATGTGTTGCCAGAATTGCAAGTAGAATTGGAATTGTTGAAAAAACAAAGCGTTATGCTATTAAAGTTCTGAAAGATGCAAAGAAAAATGAAATTTCAGCGGGTAAAGATCCAATGGGTTTGGCTGCTGCCGCACTTTATCTTTCCTGTGTAAAAAATGGTGATGATAAAACACAACGGGACATCGCAGAAGCTGCCAATGTAACTGAGGTCACAATTCGAAATCGTTACAAAGGTCTGAAAGAGTTACTAGACATTTAAGTTTTAAATTAATAGTCTTATTACATCACTCAGATTTAGTTGGTTTTGATTCAATATTGTCAGAACTTTGAGTATCATCAGAAGGCTTTGTTACATATCCGCCTGAAAATGTTTCAGGCGGTGGGATATTCTTCGCTCTTCCAAGCCCAATAGTTGTAATTATTACAGAAGTCATTATTATGAAAAATACAATCTGTGGGTATGCTTCTGCATTTGGAAGTCCATATGTTAATGGAAATGTTGCTAGTACTGCTGCTGCAAGGCCTCTAGGAATCATTACCTCAGTGACTTTCTTATCTAATCTGGAAAATCTTCTTGTCAATGTGGCTTTTGTAGTGATCACTCGACCTACGTAAATTGCAATTGTCGCTAAAACACCAAACACAATATACTCTAACTGACCAAAACTTGCTAGTAATCCAACAAACACAAAAAAGAATGATCTAACAAGAAATGTTACTTGACTATGCATTGAATCATCCGGCTCGATTTTTGGTAGTTTGAACTTAAGAATTCTAGATAGGTGCCTTTTGTTTCCAAGCATTAAACCAAAAACAAGAGCTGTTAAAGCTCCTGATTCTCCAAAGGAACTTGCCATGAAGAATAAAACAAACAAAATTCCAAGAGTTAACATATACACGTGTTTTGCATTTGCAAGTTTGGTTGTAACATACATCCAAGGAATTCCTATACCTAATCCAAGGATTAGACCAACTGCAACTGCACGTCCAATTGTTTGCCCAAGTAGGTCAAAATCAAAGTTGGCAGTAAGAATTGCTTCAAATAATATGAACGCAATAATTGTAGCTAAAATGTCAGTTATCGCAGATTCAAAACTAAGTATCGATTTAGTTTCTTCCGAAACTCGAAAGTTTCTAACAAGGCCAAAAACTATAATGGAACTACTTCCCCCAACAATCGTTCCTAGTAAAATACTGTCTAACCATTCCCATCCTAAGCCAAAATGTCCAAATAATGTAACAATGACTACGGATACTATAAAACTAAGAAATGCCAGAACAAATGAAAAGTGGGCAGTTTTGACTATGTGTTTAATATCCAAATTTAGGCCACCATCAAACATGATTATTATCAAAGCAATTGCAGCGAAGTAGGGAACAATTTCTATGACAACATTAGGTTGAATGATTCCTAGAATTGGCCCAATTATCACTCCTAAAACCATCAAAAAAGCGACATCTGGTATTCCTGTTCTTTTGAAAAATGCTTCACCAGCAACTCCAAGGAAAATCACTACTCCCGCCACCAAAAGAAGAACTGGAGCAGATGCGATGGAGGCATCGGTTCCTGACAAACTTTCTATTGAATCTTGAAGATTTATCCAACCTTCTACAAGAAAATTTGAATCAAATCCATATTCGAACTGGGGAAAACTTTCATTGAAATAAGACCTGATCATGTCTAGCAAGCCAAAAAATATCAAATTCATGGACTAGATTAAATTCTTTTTATCCACTTAAAAGAAGAAGCGGTCAAGCTTGATTGAGTTATCGATATTATTATTATTTGAAAATTTGAAATTGAACTAGAAGAAAGATAATTTATGGATCTAATTCTTTCTGACATCCACGCAGATATCCAAGCACTAGAAACAATTCTTGATGTAGTAACTCATACTACTTTCAAGGAAGAATATGGTGAGTTTTCAAGAATTATTAATCTGGGGGATGTTCTTGAAAGAGGAACACATCCAAAAGAAGTTCTTGAAAAACTGCTGATTATTTCAAAAACTCATTCATTAGAATCTGTTATTGGAAATCATGATGAAGCATTTTTGTATAAACGACTAGTAAGTGGCAGTTCAATTGAAAGCTTAGTTGCACATTCTTATCTAAATCAACAAGACCTTGAGTTTTTTGAAATGAACAAAGATGGGACTTATGGTAAACAAGAATTCATTGATAAAAAATATAATCTAGTGTGTGTACATGGAGGACCCTTGGATCCAAATAAAATAATTCCTGACGGATCACGGGAAGAATCTTGGTTATACCAGAAAAGCTGGCAAAGGATTTCAGAAGAAGATTTTGAATTTTTTAGTTTTGCAGGTTATAATTACAAACCCTCATCTGCATTTAAAGAAGTAGAAAACCTTTTTGAAAATTTTATCATATTATGTGGTCACCAACATGAAGAAGCAGCAATAATTCAAACTGAAAATGGATCTAAAGAAATTCTCTCTGAGCTAACTCCCAGTATTGAAAAAATATCAAAATTTACTCTGGAAAAAAAAGAGATTTCTATTCAAAATAATGAAAACTATATCATTCGTGTTGGGCTTGGTGGCCCTGAAGGATATTACGGAATAGGAATGGCAAATTCCCATTTTGGCATTATTGAATATGATCCAAAAAAAGTGACACTTTTTTCGATAAATTCATTTTAAATAAGATTCAAATTAATACATCATCTAATAGAAATTCTAATCCAAGAGTGCTACAGATACACTTCAAAAAGATCATCAACAAATAAAATGATTACAAAAAGTGGTAACAAAGTGTTATAATCAACTGTATGCAGGAAAGGAAATTCCATTTTCCGATATAGAAAAAATCACATTAATCATTTCAGAATTTTTAGATTCAATATACTATTCTAGAGAAGAAAATTCCTATTTTGCATGTGTTGCTAGCTATGGTTCTCTAAAAAAAGAAATTAGAACATTTTTAATTGAACATGAATTTGGGAGACGAGTAGCTAGAAAAATATCCATACATCTTCAACGTTGGAAAAAGGGAGAGGATGCTAGAGAATCTGTATCGATATCTAAAAATATATTCAGTTTATCTACACGACCATTTATCTAAAGAAGAAAAATTTTTTGATCAAGCAAAAGTAACTGTTCTTTCAAAAGAAGAGGAACAAGAAATGTATGAGCAATTCAGATCAGTTATGAGTATTACAAAAAAACTTGAAGAAATGATTAAAGAAATTGATTATCTGGAAGAACAACCATGGTTCAAGAACTAATCTGTTTGTTATAGTAACGCCTTTAAGAAGTAAATTTTCCTTGTAAGTTTCGCTGATATTTTTGATGTGGATGACAGGCCTTCCATGTTGTATGAAAAACAATTATTGAAGTATTTTCACTCATTTGATTTTTTTGTTTGAAAGCTGTTTATAATTCTAGAATAGTTTGAAAAAACTAGTAATGATTATAAAACAAACAAATGGCTTTGATATATGAGCAAATTTACGCCTGAGCAAATTGCTGAACTAAATGAAAAGCTAGAAACCCCAGAAGAGGTTCTTAAATGGGGCTTTGATACTTTTGGAACAAAGATTGCCTTAGCATCTAGTTTTGGCGCTGAAGATGTAGCAGTAATTGATATGTTAAACAAGATTAATTCAAAATCTAGAATCTTTACACTAGATACTGGTAGACTCAATCAAGAAACTTATGATGTAATGGATGAAATTAGAAAAAAATACAACACAAACATCGAAATAACTTTTCCAGATGCTCAAGAAGTAATTGATATGGTTAAAGTAAATGGCATGAATCTTTTTTATGAAAGTGTAGAAAACAGAAAACTTTGTTGTGGTATTAGAAAAGTTCATCCACTAAACAAAATGCTAGATACTCTGGATTGCTGGATAACAGGTTTAAGAAGTGACCAAACTCAAAATAGAGGTAATGCTGCTAAAATTGAAATCGATGAACAACATAATGGAATGATCAAAATAAATCCAATTATTGATTGGACATGGGATCAAACCTGGGATTATATTAAAGCAAACAACATTCCATACAACAAGCTTCATGACAAAGGATTTCCAAGTATTGGGTGTGAACCATGTACTAGAGCAATTAAACCTGGAGAAGATTTGAGAGCAGGCCGTTGGTGGTGGGAAAATGAATCCGATAAAGAATGTGGCTTGCACATGGATCATAAAACGTAAAAAATGTCATAAAACAGTACAATTGCAAAGCCACACGACGGCATCCTAATAAATAGAATTACAAAAAAAGATCCTTCTGAATTATTTTCTATAACAATAACAAATTACCTTGCAAACGATGTTGAAAACATTGCAGATGGAATTTTCAGCCTGCCTTAATGACAGCCTGAAAAGAAATCTCAAACTCTGGCAAATTTGAAACAAAAGGAAAATTTCCCATAATATTCAATTTTTAATGCAAATCTCTGTTTATGTTGTTAATTCTGGTTTCAAAGTCCAAACCACTCCTAGGACCACAAAAGGCACTGACATTATTGCAATTATTGGTAAAAGGCTGAAAAGTGCAGATTCAGACACATTAGGATTGTTGATAAACCAAGGAAATGGAAGGATAATTACAAACCAGATGCCTACAAGCAGGATTATCAATTTGAGTTTTTTCTTTTTTGAAGGAACCAATAATCACAGATCCTAATCATTCTATTAATTGGTTTGAATACTCTATCTTAGAATTACTAATTCGAAAAATTTTTGGGGAATCTTGAAAATAGGATCATTCTGAATATCAATAAATTAAATAGAAAATTTTCTTAAATTCCATTAAATTCTTGTAAATTTTTTAACTAAAAAATAAATAGGTTAAAAACATAGTAAAAATAATGCCGATGGATATAAATTCTATCGACTAAAACAGCGTGGT
>JAEHKQ010000127.1 GCA_016838795.1 Nitrosopumilales archaeon | reverse complement strand
CAATAGAATAATGGATTTGGACATCCAACTCCAGCATTTCCTAAAAGAAGCCCCATAAAGAAAGACTTTGTGTAATCTCCACGATTTTGTATGAATTTTGGTGTTCCAGAATATGAGGGTATCTTTAGAGAAATCAGTTTTAGCTGTGACAAGCCAAAAACAAATGCAGCAATTCCTGCAATCAAAAACATTATTGTTGATATTTGATCTAAAGATGCAGTTTTTCCTATTGTTGCAACTGCGATTCCGTAAGAAGCAATTGTAATTGTTAAACCAGCACCAAAAAGTAATGCCATTGAAAGACCTCTCCTACCACCTTTTCCCATGCTAAGTGGAATTATTATGAAAACGAGTGGTAGTGTACATGGAAGAATAATCATTGAGAGTCCAGCAAGATATGAAATAATTAACCAAGAGGGATATGACAGTTCTTGACCTGCACCAACTGCAATTTCATTTGTTGTAGCAAACATTCCACCAACAAAAATTAATGAAAAGAGAACAAATGCAGATACAATTAGAGATTTTTTTGCTGCAATCTGGTTTAGCATAATTTGTTTTAATGTTCCAAATATTTAATTAGACTAAAATTTTTGAGCCTAAAAAGGGCCCACGGGACTCAGCTGCTTATATGGGCAATATTTTGGACGCAAACAGGTGTGAGAATGGAATTTGAAAATAATATCTAAAAGCAGTTAGACAAGTTATCGAGTTTATCGACGAAGAGTAAAAATAGTATCCCCCCTTTACGAATAAAAAATCTGTTATGACTAGCGTTATGATGTGAGTATAAATTGTTGGAGTTTGAATTATTTTTTAGTTTCTTACTTTTTGCTTGTATTGTGATTTTACTTCTGTCATTATTCTAATTTTTCAAAGGAATTTTCATAACTATTTGGGTTTGCTTTGAGTTGGGATTCCACAATTGTTTTTGAAAATTTGTGTACTGTCATCAAATGTTCTAGAATATCATCACATTTTTTTTTACAGGTTCTGCACATGTACTTCATATCTTATTCCTAGTGCTTTGCCTTTTTACTCTATCAATAAAAAGGCAATCCCCCTTCCCACACACAAATTACGCTTATGACTTGCGTTATGACGTGAACAGAATTTGTTAACAGTTCGTATCAAATGTTAATTATTCTTATTCCTGATTCTCTATTCCCATAAGGGTCAGAGTCGACCGCACATGGCGTATTTTTCGAATTTCCGACATTATTGTTTCTCTTAGAGTACGGATTTGATCCGATTCAACTTTGGCAAGAATGTCATAGGCACCAAAAACTCCGTTGACCTCCTTTACATCTGAAATATGTTTCAGCTCTTCAATTATTTGCTCCTCATAACCCAAATCACAATTAATTAGTACATACGCTGTTGCCATAGTACAATTACACAAGTATCATATTTCAAGTCTCTATAACGAAAACTCAGATTTGTAAATTCTTTGGTATTTCGTTTAACAGTTCGTATCAAATGTTAACGAATTGAAATTAATCAGGCAAATAACGCTTTTTCCATTCTGAAACAATTTCTTGTTCGGTGAGACCAAGATCATACAAGGGAGACTTTATCTCTTTTACCACATCGATTGCAATTAGAACTATAGCTTTTACCTCACTCTTTACACCAAGAGTTCTGTAATGGGACAAAATCTTTTCAAACTCTTCACCACCAGAAAGAATTTTAGCTGTTCCCTGGAATCTATAACCTCTGCGTCGTATTGGATCTACCACATTAATCTCCAAATTTGGATTTATTTCCAAGTTTGAAATTGTTTGATTTGATCTGATACCTGTAAATGCTAGATGATTATCATCCAAAGCAATAGTGGTTCCTTTTGGTGACAAATTGGGCTTATTAGCAGGACCAATCGTTGCTACAAAACCCATCCTTTGTTTGTTAACAAAATCTTTTATTTCTTGAGTTAAAGTTGGCACTGTTATTAGGATCCCGCTTCTTCATTAAATTTCTAATGGAGCGAAGATTCTCAAATAATAGATTAAATTTTAAGATTGTTGATCTTTGCAGCTACAATAAAGTCGTTCTCACTTAGTCCATTCATCGAGTGCGTCCAAAGCTCAAGCATAACTTTGTTCCAATGAATATGAATATCTGGATGGTGACCCTCATCCTCAGCAAGATTGGCTACATTGTTTACAAATTTCATTGCTCCTTTAAAGTCCTTAAAAACAAACTCCCTCTCTATTTTCTTTCCATATAATTTCCAGTTAGGAATTTGTTCTAGGTTCCTTTTTGCCTCATCTTCAGATAATGTGGTACCTCCGCTTTCACACGGTATGCATTTTTTCTCATATAACTCCATAACAATAATCATTTGGTTCTAATAAAATAAAAAGTTCGTATCAAATGTAAATTTGGGATTAGGGGATAAAAAAGACTAATGAACTATTAGGATAATTATTTGATTCATGAGGAATGAACATAATGAAATAATGATAAAACAGAATGAACAGATAATTCAGTTATTACAAAAAATCAAAGAAGAGCTCGAGGAAATTAAAAGGGACACAAAAATTACCTCGAATTTTGCCACCTTGAGATCACAAATAATTAAAAAAACAAAAGGTCAAGAGCTGCAAAAATCATCTAAACTTTGAACACTTAACAGTTCGTATCAAATGTTAGGGAGGCATTAGGTTTTGATATAACTCAATATCTGGATTTTCTGCTAGTCGGTAGTTAAACAAAATTTACAGCATCTTTCTAAATAGGATCAAGTTTAGGATTAGTTGTTATGACAACAGGATACTGTGTAAAATGCAGAACTAAAAGAGAAATAAAGAATCCAAAATCTGTCACCATGAAAAATGGTAGGCCTGCAACAAAAGGCACCTGTCCTACCTGT
>JAEHKQ010000126.1 GCA_016838795.1 Nitrosopumilales archaeon | reverse complement strand
TGGGAAAAGCCAGTGTTCTTTGCCTTTGCCAACAACAGTCCAAATTTGCCTATTACTTGGTTCAAACATATGCAATTTCACTCGTTTTTCAGAAACGGTTGATTCAATTTTTGTTGAATCTTTGTTCATAAGGAATTAATTCCAAAAGTTTCGTATATTTCTGATGGTTGAGACAAAAATTGTTCCTTCACAAGCTGCATTGATTTTAGAAGGAAAAACACGTAATCTCGTGGTAACAGATATGCATATAGGATTTGAATCTAGTCTTGCTTCAAATGATGTCTTTCTTGGTAAGAATACATCAGTAAATGAAATAATTTCTGAGCTTTACAAAATTATTGACACTACAAAACCAGATTCTTTAATTTTGTTAGGAGATGTAAAATCTAGCATAAAATCAATTTCTAAAAATGAATGGAATGATGTTCCTTTATTTTTTGAAAAAATGAAAAATAAAATTGATACTACTTTAATTCCTGGCAATCACGACTCTAATATTCAAAAATTAATACCAGATGGAATTACTCTTGTTAGTTCAAAAGGAATGGTGGTGGATAATTCCCTGCTAACCCATGGACATACTATGCCATCAGAGAACTTTGCACACGTTGATAGGATCATTATGGGACATGTGCACCCAGTATTTTTTCAACAAGATTCAGTCTTAAACGGTCATAGGGTTTGGGTTTCAATTAAAACAGCAAAACAAATGATTTTCCCATCAAGCTCTGGTGAAATTGAAGTTACAATTATTCCTTCTTTTAACAAATACTTCTATGCTACCCATAAAAAACAATACAAAAAATCAATTTCACCAATCATTGAAAAAATAAAAGAAATTTCCTCAGCTAAAATAGTTACATTAGATGGGGCAATGATTGGAAATGAGTCATTAATTGATCAGGTTCTCTAAGAAATAATGTCGTATGGTTCTATAGGGTTCTTGGTAGTATCATTCTTTTGTAACCAGTCAAGTGTTTTTACAAAGGATTCAGCAAGCTCTGTTGTTGTAAGGACTGGGATTCCTAATTCAAGAGCCTTCCTTCTAATCTGATATTCATCATAAAGCATGCCAACATATTTCTCAAGAGTTGATGTGCTTGGGATATTAATGATGAAGTTGATCTTTCCTTCATAGAGTAGATCAGCAATGTTAGGTTTTCTATCCGGTTCACTGATTTTATAGACTGTCTCAACATCACCAATTTTTTCTTCAAAAAATTCTGCTGTATGCTCGGTTGCAAGTATTTTGAATCCTAGATTCTTGAGGTGAGCAACGGTTGGCAATAATTTTTCTTTATTTTCATCGCCACCGATTGTAATCAATGCAGTTCCTTCCTTGGGCAGGTGATATCCCACGGATATCAATCCTTTTGCGAGTGCGTCATAGAAACTATTTCCAAAACACGCAGCTTCTCCAGTAGATTGCATTTCTACACCCAAAACAATATCTGCTCCTTCGAGTTGCATAAACGAAAATTGTGGCACCTTAATTCCATAGTTGTGAATTTTCTTCCAATGATCATGAGGTATCGTCGGTAGCTCTTTGCCTAAGATTGCACCGGATGCTAAACTTATGAGATTAATTTTAACCAATTTAGAAACAAATGGCATGGAACGGGATGCACGAATATTAAGTTCAATTACAAAAACATGGCCCTCATTAATTAGAAATTGAAGATTAAAAGGTCCTTTAATGTTAAAAGATATTGCAATTTTGTTAGTATAATCAGTTATAGTTTCTATGATTTTGTTATTTAGGCGCCAAGGAGGGATGCACATCATGGCATCGCCAGAATGCACTCCTGCAAAATCAATGTGTTCTACTATTGCTCCAATAATCACATTTTTACCATCACAAACTCCATCAACATCAACTTCGAGAGAGTTCAACATGAATTTCGAAATTACAACTGGATGATCAGGTGAAACAGTTGTGGCTTCTTTTACATATGTCTTTAACTCATCTTGAGACCAGACTACCTTCATTGCAGCGCCACTCAGAACATAGGAAGGGCGAACAATTACTGGGTAACCTACCTCTTGTGCAAAAAATTTCGCATCAGTAAGATTTGAAAATGCTTGCCATTTTGGTTGTTTAATATGCAAATTATCAAGAACACTACTAAATTTAGAACGATTTTCTGCGCTGTCCACAGCCTCTGCTTTTGTGCCTAAAATATTAACACCGTTTTTTGCAAGTGGTGGTGTCAGATTATTTGCAGTCTGACCACCAACACAGGTAACTACTCCTTTTGGATTTTCAAATTCTGTAATGTCTAAGATGCGTTCTAGGGTTAGTTCTTCAAAGTAAAGTCGATTACAAACATCATAATCAGTAGAGACTGTTTCTGGATTACAATTAACAACTGCAATATTTTTTTCACCGTTTTCTTGCAAACCCCAAACCATGTTTACAGTTCCCCAATCAAATTCCACGCTACTCCCTATTCGGTAAGGACCAGCTCCTAAGACAACAATTCCTTGTTCATCACTTTTAATTTCCAAGTCATTTTTATCACCACCATAAGTCAAGTAGAGATAGTTTGTCTTGGCAGGCCATTCAGCAGCTAAGGTATCAATTTGTTTAACTGATGGAATTATTCCATTTTCCTTTCGCATTTTTCGAATATCAGAAGGAGTTTTGTTGATTGCGCGGGCTATTTGATTGTCTGAAAATCCAAGTTTTTTTGATGTTTTTAACAATGATTTATCTAATGATTCTTCTTTGAGTCTTGCTTCAGTATTCACTATGTTTTTTATCTTTTCAATGAACCATGGATCAATTGAAGATAGTTTGAAAATTCTATCAACTGAAATACCTTTCTTTAGGGCAGCTGCTACGTAGTATAAGATAAGATCATCCGGGCGTCCAAGATGATTTTCAATATCTTCCTCGTTGTATGTTTGTCCGTTAAATCGATTTAATACAAGTCCATCATTTCCAATGTCAAGCATCCTGATAGCTTTTTGAAGAGATTCTTCGAATGTTCGCCCTATAGACATTACTTCGCCTACTGATTTCATCATAGGACCAAGTTTTCGATTAACAAGCTCAAATTTAGCAAAATCCCAGCGAGGGTGTTTACAAACAATGTAATCAAGTGCTGGTTCAAAACAAGCAGTAGTTGATTTAGTAATGGGATTAACCAACTCGGGTAATGAATAGCCAATTCCGATTTTTGCGGACATATATGCAATTGGATAGCCTGTAGCCTTACTGGCTAATGCTGATGAACGAGAAAGACGGGGATTTACCTCAATTGCAACATAGCGTTCTGAATTTGGATCCAAAGCAAATTGTATGTTACACTCACCTACAATGCCTACATGTTTTGTTGCTCGTAACGATGCAGAACGCAACATGTGGTATTCACGATTATCAATTGTTTGTGAGGGAGCCACCACAATGTTATCTCCAGTATGAACCTTCATGGCAAGAATGTTTTCCATGTTACAGACTATGACATTATTTTCTGCATAATCTCGCATTACTTCATATTCAATTTGTTTCCAGCTACCAATATATTCTTCAACTAAAACTTGACCTACCAAACTTGCTTTAACTCCTCGTTCAACAATTTCGTGTAATTCAATTTCATTGTAGGCAACTCCTCCACCTTTCCCTCCTAGAGTATATGCAACCCTAATAATTACAGGATATCCTAATTCTTGAGCTGCTTTTTTTGCCTGGTCAAAATTGGAAACAGTTTTGCTGTTTAGTACTGGAATGCCACATTGATTCATCGAATCTTTGAATAGTTGTCGATCTTCTGCTTTCTGAATTCCTGATACTTGCGTGCCAAGAACTTTAATGTCATATTTTTGGAGGATGCCTGATTCATTTAGTTTAACGCCACAGTTTAGTGCAGTTTGACCTCCATATGCTAACATCAAACCATCTGGTCTTTCAGATTCAATTATGGATGAGACATACTCTAGGTTTACAGGTAACAGGTATACTTTATCTGCAAATCTTGTATCTGTTTGGATAGTAGCAACATTTGGATTTATGAGAATACTTTTCAGTCCTTCTTCTCTAATTGCTTTGAGGCATTGGCTTCCGGAGTAGTCGAATTGACGGTCGTTTTAGCGACTTTCGCCTGCTTCTCCGATTTTTATTGCCCCACTACCTAACACAAGAATTTTTTTCAGTGACTCATTTTTTGGCAGACTTGCCCTCCCCCATCAGGTGTTTCAGTTCTTCAAAAATGAATTTACAATCATAAGGTCCAGGTGAAGCTTCTGGGTGAAATTGTACTGCAATGCATTTTTGTTTTTTGTGGATAATTCCTTCTACAGTTTTATCATCAGCATTGATGAACCATAAATCAAACTCTGAATCCTTTAATGATTCAGGACTAATGCAATAGCCGTGGTTCTGACTAGTAACATAAACTTGGTTATTATCTAGATTTACACATGATTTGTTTTGCCCGCGATGTCCATATTTTAGCTTATATGTAGATGCTTGTCCTGCAAGTCCAAGTATTTGTGCACCAAGGCAAATTCCAAGGGTGGGAATATTTTTTTCTATCAAAGATTTTGCTGTCTTGATTGTTTCTGGACATTTTTGTGGATCACCTGGGCCATTACTGATAACAACGCCTTTTGGTTTGTATGAAAGAATTTTTTCAATCGAAGTGTTCCAAGGAACTTTGATTACTTTGTAGCCAATATTTCGAATGTTTCTTAAAATTGCATTTTTTGTGCCTGTATCAATAACAACTACAGAGTCTTTCTCATTACCAAAAACCTGTTCAGATTTTGTAGAAACCTGATCCATAAATTCCTCTGAGTTATAGTTAGTTGCTGCAGCAAGTTTGTTCTTTACTTGCTCCACATCAATTTCATTATCTGAGACGGCGAGTGCGGCCATCATTACACCCTTGCTTCGAAGTTTTTTTGTTAGCGCACGTGTATCAATACCAGAAATGCCTGGAATTTTTTCATTATAGAACCATTCATCTAAAGTCATTGATAGATTCCAATGACTTGCAACTAAGGACAACTCATGAATGGCTAATCCACGAACTTGAATTTTGTCAGATTCAAAGAATTTTTGGATTCCGTCATCATCCTTGATTTTGGGATTTGGTACACCATAGTTGCCTACAAGTGGATATGTTAAGGTCAAAATTTGACCGCTATAGGACGGATCTGTTAGTGTTTCTGTATACCCGACCATTCCAGTGTTAAAAACGATCTCACCGATGGTTGTTGTTGAAAAACCAAATCCCATGCCATCAAAAACTGTGCCGTCATCCAAGATCAGCTTACTGATCTTGTTTACGTGTGTGGCTTTTTTTGTGGTTATTGTAACCCTCGACAAGTGGATTTGATTATGGATTTAAACGTTAACTTAAGTATGTGTTTAGAGGTAATTTTCGTGCCTATTTTATACTACTTGCTCTAAAATGAGATAATTTTGAAACGAACTTCCATCCAGATCGACGAAAAAACCCTTGTACGTTTACGAAAAGAAAGGGGTGTTTTACAAGCCAAATCAAACGACGAGATCACCTATGACAGTGTAATCAATGATCTTCTAGATAAACAAAAGAAAAGAAAAAGAAAATAGACTATTGTTTTTGTATTTGTTTCAGTTCTTTTTCTAATTTTTTATCTTTACGTGATTTTCCTGTTTTTTCATTATATCCAACACCATATTTTTTAATAAACCAAGGCAGGCCCATAGCAACTAGTTCTTTCAAATGTCTATCACTATGTTTGTCTTTTTCAGTGTAATCCTTTGTTTTTTTACCACAATGTCCACAAAAAGGATTGTTTTTATGGTCTTCAATTCGTTGTTGTTTGAGCTTTAATTTTTCTTCTCTTTTTTCTTTTTCAGTTGGAATATGAGTATATTTTCGGTAATCTTCTAAGGAGAGAAGTTCAGGCTCTTTAGGCGAAAGTAAATTGAATATACGCATTTTTTCATCAGGATCTAAAGAATCTATCTTCTTTTGAATTTCATCGACTAATTTGTTTTCTAGTTTTTCAATTTTCCTTAAAGCTGGAGGAGCTTTAACTTTTGTGAAAACATCCTTTCCAAATTTTACATATCGAAGAAAGTCAAGGTTATGAAAAGCTAAACGAAAATAGTTGTGTAGAAAAAGTCTTTTTTCGTCTTGTTTTAAACCAGATTGATATAGTCTCATTTCCATTTTTTGCATTTCTTTAGTTAATTTTTTGTATGCCTTTTCGATGTTTTGGTCTGGAAGAATGTATTCTTTATCGCCTCTATTTCCTATGGTATTTACTTTGATTTGACCCGATTTTTTTAATCGCTCTATGGCGAGTTTTAACTCATTTCCGTGAAAGGGTTTTCCATCTCGAATAGTTATTCCTAATTTTTTTAGTGTGTTAAATCCTACAATTCTGCCTCCTTCTAGGCGTAAAATATCTAAAATCTGTCCATCATAGCTAGATTGAATCATTCGTACTAATTCTGTATTAATACGTCGAACGTATTAAAAGTATCTATCTACTTTAAAAAAGTATGCTTAAACCAAACATACAAGATGACACGGCGCTCAGGGTTCAGAAGTTAACTGGCCAGCCACTCACAAGGGGATTTGATCAGCATATCAATAAACTTTGTGACGAAGTTGAAGAACAACGAAATGAAAATAACCATACACCAAATGGAGTAAAAAAACTCGATTGTATGTGTGACCAAACAAAGGAGGCATTAAAACAAAATGGCTCGTAAAGGAAAAGAATTTTGTCAAGACACCTCTGAAATGTCAGAAACTGAAAGAGGAGTCATGGCACGTGCCGTTAAAGCCGGCCAAGAACAAATTAACTACTTACGAGAACAAGCAGCCAAAGAAAATCAAGAGGAGGAGCAATAATTGCTACTTCAAATTTTTTTTGATTTAGAGGAGGATTTGAAAATTGCCAGGTAGAATAATTGGAACTGCAAGAGCAATACCGCTTGCTGAGAAAGCGCAATCAATTTTAAAAATTAATGGAAACTATTCCTTTTTTGCTTTACCAACAGACGTGCTTGAAAAATATGGGATTGATTCATTTGACATTGTTCAAAATCAGAATAAAATAATGTTGGTTGCTCACAGTGATGCAGAGCAACTCAACGAATCGTACAAACCACCCACTTCAAAGGAGGTTGTATCTACTATCTGATAATCCTTCTAATTTACTAAATGTTATGGCAATTAGTTGCCAAGAATACGAGAATTTATGCAATTGTGTTTACTGCTGGTGCAGTAGCAACACAAAACACTGCTTAGGATGTAAAAAAAAATTCTGTGAAAATCACGTCGTAAAACATCGCTGTTTTAGTGATTCAGAGGTTTGGAACTAATGTATCTACAATCTGCATGTTTCCGTTATCACCATTCTAGATGTAAAGGCAGCAAAGGCTGCGATTGTTGGTGTCATGAAGAGGATTTGAAATGATGGAAACTCAACAAACATTTACAGAGTCAGCATTGGTTGATAGGATTAAAGAATCTTGGAGGATGTCAAAGACTTCAGAATTTCCAATTCCTGGTGATTATTTCTATCAAATTATTGATCAAGGAATATTATTTGGGGATGAAATTGAGATTCCTTTATCATTTTTTAATAAAGAACTGCGAGAAATTTTGAACAGAGAAAAAACCTACACAATTCAAAAAGTGATTTTTAGAACTATAAGTGAAATTGCTCACGAAAAATTTGGCAGCCGCAATCTAACTGAACGCATCAAATGGAGGTTTGTATAATTGTCGTTAGAGGAATTAAGGGGAAAAACATTTTCTGAATCTGATTCAAAAGAAGATAAACCCGAAAATCAGAATAACAAACAAAAACTTTACGAGTTTGCAAAAGAACAAATTGAACGAATAGTAATTTCTGATACAGACTCTACTCTTGTTTATGGAATTATTCAAGTTAACAATCACAAACAAACTATTCGGTTGGGTTCCTTCGAATCAATTCAGTGGTTAAAGGCTTTGTATTATGACAAAGATGAAGATTTTCATTCAGAAGAAACTTACATCAATGTATTATCCATGATAGTTGCACAAGCTCATCAAGATGAAAAAACTGAACGTGTTCCTATCTACAATAGAATTGCGTTAATTGATAATGCAATATACTATGATTTTTGTAATTCAAATTGGGAAGCAATTAAAATTTCAAAAGCTGGATATCAGGTTGTCCCTTTAAACGAAAAAACACCAATTTTTACTCGAAAACAGCAGCAAAACCCCCAGGTTATGCCTAAAAAAGGCGCTGGCGCTGCGTTAGATACGCTTCTAAAGTTGTTCAGAATTCAAGAAGCAGATAGGCTAATTTTCAAAATACATCTAATCACGATGCTTTTAGAAAAATATCCCATTCCAATAATGATTGTACATGGGGAACATGGCAGCATAAAATCAACCATTACAAAGTCAGTGGCAAAGATTCTTGATCCATCAGCAATGAATGTAATTTCAATTCCAAAAACCGCTTCTGACTTGGCACTATTGTTCAACAATCAATATGTTACAAATTTTGATAATGTATCTGAGATTAGTCAAGAGGTTTCTGACATGATGTGTCGAGCTATTACTGGTGAAGGGTTTAGAAAAAGAAAGCTTTACACCGACGACACTGAGATTATCTGGAATTATAAAAGAAAAATAATCATTAATGGAATTACGCCGTCTCTTGATTATCCAGACTTTAAAGATCGCTCAATTCTATATGAAACGATACCAGTTAGAGAAGATGAAAGAATTTCGGAGGAGGAATTTCAAGCAAGGTTTAACAAACTATTACCTTTTGTTTTAGATGAAATTTTTACCATTCTATCTCAGGCACTTTTGATGTATAGAAGGATAAAAAAAGAGATCAATACAAAACAACGAATGGCAGACTTTACAGTTTTTGGTGAATGTATCTCAAGAATGTTAAAGAATCCCGATTTTTCTTTTATCAAAGTCTATAGAGAAAAATTAGATATTGATTCACTAAAAATGGTTGATTCATATCCAATAATTGAGTATATCACAGAGATTATGGAGACAGAAAATAAGATGGAGACTTCTGTACAAGATTTGTTTAGTGAAGTATGTGACATGGCATTAAAAAAACAACTTGATACCAGATCAAGTGAGATTAAATTTCCCCAAGCTCCTAATCTGCTATCCACTCAGATAAATCAACTAAAGTCTACATTTAGACGACATAATTTAGAGATTGAAATAAAACCATACAATTTACGTGACGGCAAATATACCAGGGGCCGCAGCATTGTCTACATTACAAAGTTGGATTCTGGCCAAAAAACTCTAAGAGAATAAGAATAGTATCCTTGTCATCCCTGTCACCTTGTCAGTGGCATTTTTGTGCCTAAAAATGGCCATTTTTGGCAGGGATACTGGTTTGGATGCCCATGTCAAGACCCTTGTCAAATTATAGAAATTTTATTCCTAGTTTTTCAATTGGCAGGGTGGCAAGGATGGCAAGGATGTTTTTCAAATTCTTTTAGAACTTTGTAACTTTTCAAATTGCCATATTGCTTATTTGTTGAAGAATGCAGATGAATACTAGAATGCAGCGCATTACGCCTAAGAATACGCACGAGAATGCAAGAATGCAGAAGGATACACATGACAACTAAGAATACAACGATTCGATTAGATAAAGAAATGATTGAGGAGATTGATCAAAGCTGTCGAGATGAAGAATGCACACGAAACGATTGGATGAAAGACGCCGCAAGTGAAAAACTACAGAGAGAAAAAGCCCAGGATCAAGAAGTCATAGAAGACATAAAGTCAGAACCAAAGCCATCCGTTGAAGACAATCCAGAAGTGAAAGAACCTAAGCAGATAGTGGAGTTAATTCCTAAGGAAATAATCAAAGAAGTTCCTCAAGACAATTCAAACAAGCCACCAGTTCACTTCAAGGCGTTTGGTGATGCGCTTTTACCATTTGCAAAGAGGTATGATAAATGACTCAGGCCGTAAATTGCCCAGGATGTCATCAACAAATAACTATAGATGATTCACCACAACAAAACGAACTGAATCAAGTACGATCTGAATTAGAAGAATCAAAAAAATACCCAAAAATGCAGACCTTTATTCCAAATTATCAGTGTAAGGATGGCACTTGCGGACAGCTTCATGAAAATCCACGTTACACCACTAGACCAAAAGGAAAATGCAGTAATTGTGATCAATTTAGTGCTACAAAAGAAGGAACTTGTTCATGGTGTAAGGAAAAAGATTCTATTGAAGAAATTGATAAAGATGACTTGGAAAACTTAGGAATTAGATTACCGAATTAAAACTCAAGACAAATAAGTCAATTTAGAGTATTATTAGCATGAATGAAATTCCAACAATTGCAAATTTACGGAAACTTGCAGAACTGAATTTTGATCCAGAATGTTACAAGAAGTATTTGGCATTAATAGAACCAGGCGTAAAATCTATAATAGAAAATTACTTTTCGGGTTGGAAAAATCTTGAATCAACAGTTAATCAAATGGTTATGAAGCATAAAGGAATATTCAAGACAGATCTTATTGTTATTTCAATAGATTCGAAAGCTGATGAACAATATGTTGATGTTGAAGCTTTTAACAAAATTAAGAATCAGAGTTTTAAACAGAAAATCGATTATTTACGTAAAAATGAGATACTTGGGGATTCATCATACAAACTTCTTGATTTATTGAGAGAAAAGAGAAATAAAATACATGAACCAGGAGTAAATTTTTCAGAACAGGAATTAGCTGAATTTTCTTATGCTCATTCTATTGTGTGGTTTATTCTAATACCTATGATTAGCCATAGCCCGCAAAAACGAGATCTTAATTATATGAAAGAAAACGCAGAAAAATCTGCTGAATATTTCCTAGCAAAAATAGAAAAATAATTACCTTTGATTCTTCAAATGATTTGTGTTTGGAAATAATTCTTTTAAGAAGGCATACAATTGTTTGATATGTGGTAACTGGTAATGATCCTGAAAACTTTGTAATAGATTTTGATCAAAAATCTCTTGCTGAACATCCAACTACATTTTTTGATACTCATGCTATAGCAACTAACGGTATTGATTGGATACAATTTAAACAGACTGTAACTAAATATACAGATCCAGAAGAACTCTTTCAGATTATTCGTAAAAATTCTTCCCATAAACTTAGTGATGAGGAAGAAAAACAGTTTCGTTTAAGTTGCAAAACTAGTGCATTTATGCAAAACTTAAGTAACTCTACTAGATATTTAGCTGTAGTTGATCATGCAAAGTTAACCCTTTCTCAAAATATTGTTTTATATTTCAAAAAGGGCAGTCTAGTTTACTTTGTAGAACAAAGATTTTACTTTAGACCTTCAGATTTATTAAAACAAGCGTAAGATACACACAAACAAACCCGCATCATAATCCTAGCCAAAACGGATTTTTCACACCTAAGAGGAAGGCTTTGCCTTTTAGTTATTTTTTAATGATTTGTCTCTTAAGACTTTTTCAATATATTCATCCTCTTCTTTTTTTCGCTGTAAGAAATAGACTATGCATATAGAAAGAATAGTAATGCCTAACAAAATATAAAATTCTGGGAATTCAAAGTTATTTTCATTAAATTCTGAACATGTAGTTATGTATTGACCACATCGAAAAGATTGAATCAACGTATTATATCCACAATGAAAAATAATTGAAACCCAACCCAGACCACTTTTCCAGACCTTAAAATGAAAAAAGAGCACTGGCAGAGTTGCAAAAAAAGCATTTAGTGATAATGAGTAAGATTCTACATTTAATGGGCTAAAAAGATGAAGAATTGGCCATATTATTCCTATAACAAAAATCCCAATAGGATTATTTGTAGTACTGATAGGAATGCCAAAAAAGAAAATTTCTTCTAAGATTGGAATTAAAACAGTGGTATTAAAGGCAGTTACAGGAATTTCAAATAACGCTTCTTTATGGAAGCTCACTGATGGTAAATCATGTGTAAGGATACTAACCAAAATTGTGATTCCATAAGATATCCCTGCAAGAAAAAAAGCATATCTTAGAGATGGGTTTTGAAACTTAGATAGACAATTTTTTGGATTTAAATCATAAATAATATTATTTATTTGATGTTTGTTCATGTCATTATAGTATCGATCGAAGACTAAAGGATTAGTATTCTAAATTCTTGTTTAATCCTGAAAATTCTTAATTCTTAGTTTAATTCTTCGTTGGTTCTATGGTCTACTTTATTATGGATTTCAAGGATTTTATTACTAAGCCATTCAGCGTATTCATTACGATACTCTTTACCGTATTTTTCATCTAAATAACGCATTAAGGAATCCCAGTCTAAAGTACACATGTAATCGAGTTCTTTATCAGAATGATTTCTAAGCATGTTAAGACTACCTCCTAACCGCAGGTTTTGGCCTCTTCCTATTTGCTATTCTATGTGGTAGAGCAATTTTTCTATACCTTGCATACGCCTCATCCGCTTCTTGTTTAAGCGCTGGGTCAATGGTTTTGTCTGCTTTTACTGTTAATTTGAATAGTTCTTTGTCTAATATGGTGATTATTCTTTCAAGATTTTTGTCTCTTGACTTGTTAGCCTTTTTCTGTGCTAACGCCCACGCCTCGAATGCATCTCGTTGTTTCTTTGTATGTCTCAAGATGATTATTTAACAAAAGAAAAGAAAAGCAATCACATCGAAAAATGTTGTCTTTCTTAGCTATTGTTTTTTCCTGAAAATTCTTAATCCTTAGTTTGATTTTTGTCATGATCGATTTTATAAAATTCGGAGTGGTATATTCATGATATGCTCTACAAAGGTGAGGATGGCAAGTATAGACAGCTCAAACCTCGTGAGAAAATGCCAACAATCAATGATAAAAATCGAGAATACTGGAAAAAAAGAAGCGTGACATGGCATAAAAAGAAACTATTCTTTGACCATGAAATTAAAACAGGGGTTTGTTATTTCTGTAAAAGAGACGCCAGGGCACAAAGGTCAAGATCAACAGTTCTCCACCATGTAAAATACAATAATGATGATCCACTAGATTGGACAATAGAGGTATGTACCAAATGCCATTATCAAATAGACAAAGATAACAAGAAAATTATTGACAGGCATTTTGCTCCAAGAACTTTCGCTAAAGCTGTGGATAGAGAAGCCGAGAGAATAGCACTCAACAACATGTCCTATGAAGAAAGGATGAGAAAATATGTAAGAGGTTATCCTTTCTGAAAATTCTTAATTTCTATCTTGAATAGTTGTGATTACATAACCTTTTTTTGTAAGAAGAATCAAAAATGTACAATTGGTTTGCACGCCAACAACCTAAAGTTATGTCTCAAGACATATCTTTAGAAAGTTGTTAATGCTGAAAATTATCTGTCCTTTTAGACCATTTACTGTTATTTTTGACACTGTAAATCACGTCTAATCACGGCTGTTTTTACCATGCCTGAAAACACATGATTTTTCTTAATAATGTCTTGGTTTCGTTTACCTCGTTTACTTTTTCAAAATTTAGTTTTAATAATCACTAAATTATTCAATCTGTTGATTATTTTTATGATGAATTATCCAACTGTTTGTAAAGCGTGTGGAGCAAATAACATCATAACTATTGAAGGTAATACACCGTTGACGACTATAGATTGTGATAACCGCAAATGTGAAAAATGTGGTAAAGTGGGCATGAAATTCTAAAAATGTTTGATGATCCTGAAAAATAAATGTCGTAATTAGGCATGACTTTGATTTGATTGATTTCTTTTATTTTTCTTCCGTCTTTGATTCTTCTTTAGCTGGTTCTGGTGTTGGTTCTTCTTTAGCTGGTTCTGGTGTTGGTTCTAGTTTTTCTTTTTTCTTTTTGCGGAATAAGTCACAGAATCCCATTAGTACTTGCATATCATCCTGTCTAGAATATAACTTTCTTGATTATAACGTGGATTATTGCAAAATTTTACTCGTGAAACGGGGGGATACTATTTTTACTGATTATCGATGAATTCATTTATGCTTTAATTTAATCCTGAAAATTCTTAATTGTTAAATGTTTTAGTGAATGATATATTTTATGAATGTCTGTGAAAGATGCGGTGAGCCAGCTTCTCAATGTATTATATGGGACGAAGCGAAGGGCGTAACTAGAATACATTATTTTTGTAAAAATCATAATCCAAAGTCTGAAAATTCTTAATTCGTTTAATAGCCATCTATCGTTCTTTCATCGCTTTCCAATAGCCACGAAGTATGCTACACCACGTC
>JAEHKQ010000125.1 GCA_016838795.1 Nitrosopumilales archaeon | reverse complement strand
GATACCAAAATTTTTTCTTTGTCTATACTAATTCCATAAGTTTCTGCAGTTTTTTTTGCTAAAGCTGCTCTAAATTGTGGCAATCCTTTTGCCTGACCATATTTTATAAATCCTTGATCATAAACTTGTTCTAATGCATTTTTTACTTCTGTCGGAGGTTGAAAATCTGGTTCTCCAACTTCCATATGGATGATATTTTTTCCTTGCTCTTCCAGAGTTTTTGCCTTAAGGAAAATTGTAAGATGTGTTTGATTTTTAGTAAATTGGACTTTTACCGACTCATTAAGCAGAAAATTCAATAATTTTGTTCCAATTGAATCATCAAGACCAATTTCATTACATACTGAAATCACTTTAGACCTTAGATTTCCTTCTCTTGTTTCATCAGTTATTCCTTTTCCAAGATTTTTTTTAATTTCTCCGATTTCCTTGGCTATTTCAATACGTGATTGTAATAATTTTATCATTTCTAGAGTAATCTCATCAATTTTGTTACGCAATTGGTCGATGTTGGACATGCTTTAAAGAACTGATTTTATGAAGCCACCTTGTAACGCAAGATCAGCAAGCGTGAGTGATACAAGAGAATCTATCACTGGAGGCGCTCTTGGCACTACGCAAGGATCATGTCGTCCTTTTATACTCAATATCGTTAGTTTTTTTGTTTTAATATCTATAGTAGTTTGTTTCTTTGCAATAGAAGAAACAGGTTTGAATGCTACCCGCATCACTATCGGCATTCCATTTGACATTCCACCTAAAATGCCTCCTGCATTATTAGTCTTAGTAACAATTTTTCCTTTTTTATATTGATATAGATCATTGTTCTCTGAACCAAAATTACTTGATCCCTGAAAACCTGAACCAAACTCAATCCCTTTCACAGAAGGAATTGAAAATATTGCTTTACTCATATCGGACTCAATCGAGCTAAAAATTGGTTCACCAATGCCAGTTGGTAAATTTGTAGTGATTGATTCTATTATTCCACCTAACGAATCTCCTTTTTTTCGTGCATTAATTATCGCACCCTTCATTTTTTTTGCATAAGTTTTATCTGGGCATCTTACTTCATTAGAATAAATTGATTTAGTCATTTTAGAAGTGAGACTTTTACTCATTCGAATTTTTCCAATTTGTAATGTATAGGAG
>JAEHKQ010000124.1 GCA_016838795.1 Nitrosopumilales archaeon | reverse complement strand
TCCAATCATAAAACTCAGAACTGAAATCTGGTTTGGTGTAATTCCTGTCTTTAGTAATATCTTGGAGATTCTCAGTGATATTGGTCTGTTGAGTATCCTTGATACTGGTCCGTCTGTATCTTTTTTTAGTTTGTTGCATATGAGTAGTTCAGCATTTTTCCTATCTGTTTTATCATCAATGTCAATCCAGAAATTATCTCCAAGTGGCAGGTATCTCATCTTGTGTCGTTGCGCTAGAACTTTTATTCCGCCAGAAAGACCTTCATCTCCTTTTGAGATGCTTTGTTCTAACGCATCAAAAATTACAGGATTGCATATGAATATACCAGTGTCTATACAGTTGTAATCAGTCAGATCCTTCCCAATTGTTTCAATTCTGTGATCAAAAATTCGAACCTTTGTAGCATCATCTATGTTTAGATGATCTTTTGGATTTTTATCAACACAAAGGATGCATTCATCTTTTCCAATCTTTGTTTTTAATAGTTGGTCTAGTATTCTGCAGTCATAGTTGTGATCAGTCATCAAGAGTACAAATGATTCTTTAAAATAATCTCTAGCTTTTAGAACTGAAACAGCATTGCCTCGAGTCCATTGGTCATTTTGAATGTACTGTATCTTTACACCATATTTTTTTCCATCTGAGAGATGCTCTCTGATCTTCTCACCATGATATCCTGTTACAATACAAAATTCTTTAATTCCTGATTTTTTTGCAGTAAGGATTACTCGTTCTATAAGACCTAGACCAAGAAGTTGTACAAGTGGTTTAGTATCTCCGATAGGCCTTAGTCTTGTTCCTTGACCCGCTGCAATAATTAACGCTTTCAATCATATCTACCTCAAATGTTTAACATTAATTATAACAACAAAAATTTTTGCATACTTTATTTAATTTTAAACCGATTATAAGTGTATTAATTTACCACGCAGACTGCACAATAAAATGGTTACATAACTCTCTTGGCTTATTAATAGGTTAAACACTAAAACCAAATGATAATGCCTTTCACTAAACCAATAATCAGCATAGAAAATGTTGTTGCATCAGCTACAATTGATCAAAAACTGGATCTCAAAGATATTACAAAGAAATTTCCTGATGTAGAATGGCACCCAGAACAGTTTCCAGGAGCTGTGTTTAGAATAAAGAATCCAAAGACTGCTACATTACTTTTTGGTACGGGAAAGATGGTATGTACTGGTGCAAAATCAGAAGAGTTGGCACGAAAGGCAGTAAAAATGGTGGTTCAAAAGTTGAGAAAAGGGGGAATTAAGATAAAGAAAGATGCGACGGTGACAATACAAAATATTGTTGCCTCAATTAACCTAGGAGGGAAAATTAGCTTAGAACAGGCTGCTAGGACATTACCAAGAAGTATGTATGAACCTGAACAATTTCCAGGAGTGATTCATAGGATAGTTGATCCCAAAACAGTCATCTTGCTTTTTGCATCTGGCAAACTAGTATGTACAGGGGGCAAAACCGAAAAGGATGTCTATCGTGCTGTAAACAATCTTCATAGTATGCTGGAAGAAAAGAACCTCATGATATATGACTAGATTTTCATTATTGCTTAACTAGATATTTGACTTGTGCGTAAACCTTGTAAACAAATCATGGAAACTGCTTTTGTTTTGATATCATGTAAGGTGGGAACCTCAGATGCAGTAACCAAAAAGCTCCAATTGATAGACGAAGTAAAAGAGGCTATTCCAGTGTGGGGGTCATTTGATGTTGTTGCTAAGGTTACCGCATCAACGAGGGAGGAACTGAGGGATGCAATAAGAAAAAAGATCAGAACTACAGATAACATTAGAACAACAATGAGTCTAATGGTAACTGAAAACCAAACATGACTAATTACCATTCTGAGAATGTACCATGAACGCAGTCCGACAC
>JAEHKQ010000123.1 GCA_016838795.1 Nitrosopumilales archaeon | reverse complement strand
CACCAGTTTTTTTGAATGCATCAATTATTTGAGTAGTAATTGGTATGGCGTCTGAGATTTTTGCAAATTCTTTTAGAAAAAAATCAGTTGTTTTTAGTATTGCTTTATCGTATGAGTTTGTGACATCTATTAGAACGCCATCACAATCAAAAATAATTGCGTCAATATCATCTAATGATTTGGAATCATCGACATAGATACCATCATCCTTCGGTGTGAGAGTCATTCTAAAAGATCACGTATTGCTAACAAGAACTTTGAATTCATTTCTTTAGTGCCAACAGTCACTCGTAAGCAACCTTGGTGTTTTCCAATTTTTCCAAGCTTTCTAATAGAGATTCCTTGTTCTATCAAGGCTGTGAATATACGACTGTCAGCTCCTCCAGCATCAAAAAGTACGAAATTAGATTTGGAGTCAAAGACTTCAAAGGCTTTGTATTTACGAAGATTTTGAATTATCCGTTTACGCTCGTTTTTTATTGTTTTTACAGCATCTAACATAATTTTTGGTTTTTGAAGGGCCATAATTCCAGCTTCAATTGCTATTGAATTAATTGGATATGGGTATTGTAAAATTCGTGTAAATACATCAACAATATTTTTGTTCGCAACAAAATAACCTAGTCTAAGACCTGCAAGTCCAAATGTTTTTGAAAATGTTTGAACAACAATAAGATTATTCTGAGATTTTGTTAAATTAATTAGCGAATAGTCTCCAAATTCTCCATAAGCCTCATCAATTATAATTAGTCCATTGAATTTTTTTACTAATTCTTCTAAATCTTTTTTTGGAAACTGAAAACCTGTTGGGTTGTTAGGAGAATCTAAATAAAGAATGTCTACACTGTTTGATTTTGTAATAAACCTGTTTAAATCCAGGGTCATATTTTTTGAGAATGGGATCTTAATTGTTGGAATAGAATATAGTTTACACCTTTCCTCAAAAAAACCAAAGGTTGGATTTGATGTCAAAACTTTGGTTTGTTTAGAAGCAAAGTTTGCTAAAAATAAATCAAGAATTTGATCAGAACCATTACCAATCCCAATCATATTTTGTGGAACTTTAAGATATTTAGATAGTGCAAAGACTAATTGCTCTGCTCTCCCTAGTGGATATTCTCTTACATCTGTGATTTTTCTTGCATTCTGAATAAGATCCTGTTGGTATTGCTTACCAATTACAAAATTTTCGTTAGAATCAAGTTTTAATATACCAGAAAATTTTTCAGGTTTTTGGTAGCCCTTAAGATTAGCATATTCCTTAACTTTTTTTTGAAGCCAACCTTTTTTCATTCTAATCTGCCCCTCACAGATTCATAGTGGTTTGGAAGACCTTCTGCCGTTGTTAATACCTTCAAGTATTTTGAAAGTTTTTGTAATGATGATTTTGAGGATTCAATTTTTGTTCCCAATTTGACAAAGTCTAGAACTGAAAGTGAGCCTCTAACTCGACCAAATTTGTTCGTAGGGAGGATGTGATTTGAGCCTAAAAGATAATCACTAGCGGATGATGGGGTATATTTTCCAATTAGTATTATCCCGGAAGTTGTGATTTTTTCAGCTATTTTGTTTTGATTCTTTGAAATTATTTGCAAGTGTTCTGGTGCTAATTTGTTTGCAAGTTTGATCACATCAGTATTAGACTTACATACAGCTATGAATCCATTTTTTCTAAGACTTTTTTTGACAATATTAGATCGTTTTGATTTTTTTATTTTTTTTACAAGAGATTTGTTTACTAATTTGGCAAACTTTGAAGAAGTCGTAATCAAAAAACAAAATGATTCAAAACTATGTTCTGCTTGAGTAATCAAGTCGTCTGCAATAAAATTTGAATCTGCAGAATTATCAGCAATAATTCCAAGTTCAGTTGGTCCAGCAAGCATATCGATTGATGTTGTGTTACTGATTAGTGATTTTGCAAGAGTTACAAAAGGGCCTCCCGGTCCTACAATTTTATCAACTTTTTGAATTGATTTGGTTCCAAAGGAAAGGGCAGCAATGGCTTGTGCGCCACCTATTTTGTAAATTTCGGTTGCTCCACAAATATCAGAAGCCACTATTGTTAGTGGATCTAATTTTCCCTTTTTATTTGGTGGGGATACAACAACTATTCTTTTTACACCAACAACCTTTGCAGGTACTACAGACATAACGGCAGAACTAGGATACTTTGCTAAACCTCCAGGTACATAACATCCAACACTTTCTAGTGGTGAAAATGATTTAGAAATTTTAATTCCATCAATGTTAATTTTAGAATTTTTTAAGAGATTTTTAATTATGTTTTCAGTACGTGATAATCTAGATTTTACAAGTTTTATTGCAGCTATTTCTTTTTTAGGGACTTGGCGGTAGGCATCATCTATCTCTTTTTTTGATAAACGTAGTGAACGAAGAATTGTCCCGCCAAATTTTTTTTCGTAGCGCTTTATTGCCGAATCTCCATTCTTTTTAACATCTACTAGAATGGATTGAACTAGCTTTTCATCCTGTTTTGATGGTCTAGGCGTGACTGAATCTGCAAAACTCTCAAAAT
>JAEHKQ010000122.1 GCA_016838795.1 Nitrosopumilales archaeon | reverse complement strand
TACTCCAAGTACAGTAAAAACAATTGACGCAACTTCCCCTGATGAAGCAGCCTCAAAGATTTTTGATATTTCAATTTTTTCAGGTGATGCAAAACGCGGTACACTAAGTATTGCATTTGCTAAAAACAAAAAGAAAAAAGAAATTGAAACGATCTTTGCATGATTTTGAATTCTTGGAAAACGTTTTAGAATTGCTCGACCAAGAATATGACCTTGAATAACTCCTATGCCGCACGCTGTAAGAATAATTCCAATGATAAAAATCGGATCCTGGAAAACTTGAGAAATAGATATTTCACTCATCCGAATTACCATCCTTGTTCATCATCATCTTAAAATTTTGAATTATCACAAATCTTCCTTAATTGATATTTAGTGAACACTACTAATTCATTTTAATTTCCAAATTTTCATGTTTAACTAAATTAAGTTTAATTATGAGATTTGAAGGCATAATTTAATGGATGATCTGGACAAAGAAATTCTGAATGAAATTCAATGGACATTTCCTTTAGCCTCACAACCATTTCATGAAATTGCAAAAAAATTTCATGTTTCCACTGAAGTTATAAAGGAACGACTTTCTGGTCTTAAAAAAACTGGAATCTTAAGACAGTTAAGCGCAATTTTTGATACAAGGAGGCTAGGTTACAAAAGTTCCTTAGTAGCTATGGAGATTGAACAAGATAAACTAGAATATGTTGCACATCAAATTAATCGTCATCCGGGTGTAAGTCATAACTATGAAAGAGAGCACAAGTTTAATCTATGGTTTACCTTAGCTGTCCCTCCAGGCTCTGATCTAAAAAGTGAAGTAGACAAATTTAGGAAAATCCCAGGAATTGTAAACATCAGAATGCTTCCTACAATCAAACTATTCAAAATTGGAGTTAAACTTGAAATGGTTGATGATAAAAAACAGGAAGTCAAACCAACTGAGGAAAAGAAAAAAATCCTTGATGTGAAATTTAATCCTACTGAGGAAGACAAAGAATTCATTAGAGAACTTCAAAAAGATTTGAAAATTGTAGACAAACCATTTTTGAAGGTTGCAGAAAAACTTGGGATGTCGGAAGATCAAATTTTTGAAAAGCTAAGACATTATGAGAAAATTGGCGTGATGCGTAGATTTGCTGCTATCCTGAGACACAGAGATGCAGGTTTTATCGCTAATGGAATGATTGTATGGAATGTTCCAAAAGAAAGAATAGTTGAAGTTGGAGAAAAATTAGGAGCATTTCCTCAAGTCAGCCATTGCTATCAAAGACCTGTATTTCCTGACTGGCCATACAGCGTATTCTCTATGATACATTGCAAAAGTCAAAAAGAAGCATCTGAACTGACAAAAGAAATTCAAAAACAAATCGGCATAGATGATTACAAAGTTCTGTTTAGTTCACGTGAGTTCAAAAAAACTCGTGTTGAATATTTTGTCGAGTATGAATTTAAGTTAAAAGAAACAATCCCTGCTTAATCTAAAAATTTCAATTAGAGGGTATTGTAGCCTTTAGCTCATATGGAGGCCAAGTATTGTACAAATCATTAATTTCTTTCATATCAGACGAATTAATGTAATTGCCATCAGACATAGAAGCAAATTGTTGAATTTCTTCTTCACTAATAACAGTAGGTAGTACCGAAGCAATTCCATCTTTTGACAAGATAAATTTTATTGCTAATTCTATAATGTTCAACCCATTTCGTTCTGCTATTGAGCGTAATTGCTCAACTTTGCGCAAAGCTGATTGTATCCATTCCCCCTTTCTTACAGAACGGTGGTCCTTTTCATCAATCTTAGTATTTTCATTTACTTTTCCTGTAAGAATACCTGATGCATCAGGTACACGAACTAAAATTCCAACGTCATTTTTAACAGCACTGTCTAACAACTCATTTCCTGGAGTTTGTTCTAAAATGTTATAAACCGTCTGAACAGCGCTAATACTTTCACGCTCAATTGCTTCTAACCCTTCTTGCATCCATCCAATTGCTGGACCAAGAGCAGCTTGACAAGCATTAATCTTTCCCTCTTCAATCAATTTATCAAATGTTTGAAAAATTGTATCATCTCGAATATGACGTAATTTTGGATTGTGCATTCCATAAACATCAATATGATCTGTTTGAAGACGTTCTAAACTATTTTGTAAGGCATAATTTGTAAAATCAGGATCAAATTTTTGTGGTAGCTCATTATGTCCTATTTGTTCCACATTCGCAAAGTCATAACCATATTTTGTTGAAAGAACAATCTCATTCCGCATATCCTTGAAAACCTCGCCAATTAGTTTCTCACTTTTCCCCTTTCCATACATATCAGCAGTTTCAAAGAAATTAATCCCAACATCGTATGCTTTTTTTAACATTCTTTTCGCTTCATCTTCTTCAATTTTCTTGCCCCACCATGCTAGAGCAATAGACCATGCACCAAATCCTATCTCAGATACTTTGATTCCACTTTTTCCAAGTTTTTTATATTTCAATTTACAATCTCCTTGAATTTTTCTAATTTTGTTCTGATTTCTTCATCTGTCAAAACTGGTTCACCTGCCTGAATTTCTTCATTTATGTTTATCCAAGATTTGCAACCTTGAAATTCAGATTTTAATTGAATTTCTTGTTTGGGAATTTTGAACACCCTAAGAAAAACTGCTTTAATTGGCTTTTCAGGCTCCCAATTTCTTCTTTCTTGAATGTAAGAATCACTCCATATGTGAAATTCTGATAGCGCGTTAATTTTTTCATGGGAAGAAATATCTGCTTCATCCAAAACTTCAGCATAACAAGTAATAGAATTGGTTCCATTTTTTGGAGGATTTGCCTTAACTTCTGTCAAGTATTTGTGAAATGGAGTTTTTATGTGATTGACTTCTTGATGTTCAAAAGTTGGAAATAAAATAAATTTTTTTGCTTCAACATTAAACCCAGAAGCAGTTTCTAAAATGCCGCCTTTCCTTAAAATGACAGTTTGTTCACCATTTTCTAGTGCTTTAACAACCGTTGCCCATTCTTTTAACGCATCCACTAACCGAGACTTGTAATTAGAGGAATAATATCCTTTTTAACACAAACAATCATAGGCGTATCCTGTTGTATGTAAGCAGAAACTTTAGTTTCTCTTAAATCCATTATTAGATTTTGAAAATCTTGCAGAACATCTGTTTCAAACGCTAACATGAAATCTTGATCATCAATTCCAAAAGAGTAAGTTGTGTTCAAAATGACTCCCGGATATTTTTGGCTAACATTAATGTGCTCATCCATCATTTTTTGTCTTTGTTCTCTTGGTAACAAATACCACTCTCTAGTTTTGATAAATGGATAAACAACAACATATTTTTTTGGTTCATTTCCTGAAACAAAAGAGACAGTCTTCTCTTTTTTAGCATAGATTGAGGGTCGTGTACATGAGAGATACACATGAGACGGCACGATATATTTTCCAAAAACAGTCAGGTAAATCTTTGATATTACGTCTTGTATTTCTTCAACTGATTTCGCAGCAAACCAAAATAAAAAGTCAGCATCATCACGTAATCCCAATGTGGAATAAGATCTAAATTTGATTCCTGAGTTTCTAATCACATTATCAACTTCTTTCGCAGATTCTGCCTTTGCTAAATCTGCTAACCACCTCCATTTTGGATCAATTTTGAAGAATGAAAAATCGAAAAAATATTGTCCATCATTAACTCCTTCCATGAAACAACACCCCTTAAGACCCTATTAAATAAACACAAAAATTTTTTCTAAGATTGATCTGCTAAGATCCATTCATAACCTTTCTTTTCTAGCTCATCAGCAAGAGACGCGTCCCCTTCTTTTAACACCTTGCCGTTACCAATAACGTGTACAAAGTCTAACTTCTTTAGGAATCTTAAAATTCTTGCATAGTGAGTAATTATAATTATTGTTGTATCTTTTGTAGAGATCTCACTAATTGCTTTAGCAACTGATTGTACGGCATCAATGTCTAATCCAGAATCCGGTTCATCAAGAATAGAAATTTTTGGCCTTAACACAGCCATCTGTAACACTTCAGAACGTTTCTTCTCTCCCCCTGAAAATCCCTCATTTAGATACCTTGAAAGAAATTCATCTGGTAAACCAACTTGCTTGAGATTACCTTTTAGATATTTTTGAAATTCTCTTACAGTAATGAAAACTTCACGATCTTCTCCTTGAAGAGCTTTACTTAATGCATTGTATGAAGTTCTAAGAAAGTGTGAAAAACCAACACCAGAAACTTCTGTAGGATACTGAAAACCTAAAAACAAACCTTTTTTTGCTCTTTGATCAGCCTTAAGTTTCAAAATGCTTTCTCCATCAAGTAAGATTTCTCCTTTTGTCACGTGATATTTGGGATGTCCAAGAAGTGTGTAAGCTAAAGTACTTTTTCCAGAACCATTTGGTCCCATAATAGCATGAATTTCTCCTGGGCCAGTCTTTAAATTAATACCTTTGAGGATTTCCTTTTCACCTATCGAAACATGCAGGTCTTTAATCTCTAATGTTACCATAAACCAACAGGAATTTTTTCTATATATAACACCCACGAATTTTAGCTTTTCCTAATCATTGAATTTCAAAATAGAATTATGAAACTTTTTTAAAAATAGAAAAGGGAAGGGATTAGTTTCTGTTAAGTGTCGGTTTCAGTGTGATCTTTAGTCTGTAACTGGTCAGAATTTCCTTACACCTATTTCGAATCGTTACTTCAGTCACGCCTGCTATGCTTGAAACGTCTCTTTGGAGAACACTTTGCCCAAGCAACACTGAAGCTACATAAAGATAGGCTGAGGCTATGCCATTTGGTGCCTTTCCATCTGCCAAATTGCTGTTTTTCGTTTTTTCCGCAATCTCTAGTGCCAATCTCTCAACTCTTACATCAGTTTTTGTAAGATTGGCAATCTTTGAGATGTACTTATCCATTGTAATAATTGGGGCAGTAGCTGTTCCCATCTCCATTACCATGGTTCGATAGTATCGTGCTGCAAGTTTTGTTTTTGCCTTAACTTCATTTGGTGAACAACTTCCTTCGCAGATCTCATCAAGAGATCGAACTACATCGCACTGTTTACATGCCATGTATATTGTTGCGGCAGAAATGCTTGCCACAGACTTTCCTTTCACATCAATCTTTTCATCCAGGTTTCTGTAAACTATTGAAGCAGTTTCTAAAACATTTTTTGGGAGAGAAATGTTCTGACAAATGTCACCAATTCTTGTTAGTACGTTTACAAGTCTCCTTTCTCTTGGTGAGGAAACTCTAACTCTTTGTTGCCATTTTCTAAGATTGTGCATCTGATTTGCTACATTAGAGCTGATTGTTTTTCCACTGAAATCTTTAGTTCCAATGGCAATCTCAGTTGTTATTCCCAAATCGTGTTGGGAATAAGTTGTTTGACCGGTTGCTCTAGCAAGTTTCATTTTTTCTTCCAGATTAGAGCTTTTTGATTCTGGACCATAATCCGCTATTTGATCTGCCACGACAACGCCGCAACCAGAACAAATTATTTCACCATTCTGAGAGTCATCAACAAGTGAAGACTGACATTCAGGACAGGATTGTGTTTCTAGTGTATTCATTTTCTTTTTCTCCTAATTTTTTGTTTTTTTGCAGGAGAATTTTCTAACGCAAAAACTTTCTTTCCAGTGAATTTTTTTATGTTGTTTGTAAGAGGAACTGCCGAAGCATATGGTTTTGCAACAGGACCAATCAATTCCATAACTTTTGCGACTTTGCCACTTTTTTCGTCACAGAGAACTTGACCCTCTTCAACTAATTTTGTTAGTTGAATAATTACTCTACCACTTCTGGCTAAATGCATTATTTCACCTATCTCCTGCAATTAATTTCAAAAATAACTAATTGTTATCATACACTTCTGTCAACTTTACTTTAGCTCAAAGCTATATTCAATCTTATTTTGATTGCTTAG
>JAEHKQ010000121.1 GCA_016838795.1 Nitrosopumilales archaeon | reverse complement strand
TTTGGATAGAGAGGCGTTAATTCTTGAAATTTTTCAAAGTAGGACTTCTAGTGCTGAATCAAAATTGCAAGTAAAATTAGCACAAATGCGTTATGAAATGTCAAGGGCAAAAGAAAAGGTTAGACTAGCAAAGCAAGGAGAACAGCCAGGATTTTTGGGAATTGGAAAATTTGAGGTGGATGTTTACTATAATGATATTAAACATAGAATGGAAACTGTGAAGTCAAAGCTGGAAAAAGCTGGTAAACAACGTCAGCTTCACAGACAATCAAGAAAAAGAGTAGGTCTTAAAACCATATCACTTGCGGGGTACACCTCTGCAGGAAAATCTACTCTATTCAACAAACTTACTGGTGAAGAACGACCAAAAGGAAAGGAGCTTTTTACTACTCTTACAACTTCAATCAGAAGAATAACAATAAACCAGAAAGTATTTCTAATTTCAGATACTGTTGGTTTTATCAGCAAACTTCCTGCATACATAATTGAAGCCTTCAAATCAACTCTAGAAGAATTGCTGTATTCAGATATTGTTATTGTGGTAATTGACGTTAGTGATCAACTATTTGATCTTAAAAAGAAATTCAAGAGTTGTAAAAAAACTCTGAATGAAATTGGGGTAGATCCTGATAAGGTAATTTTTGCTTTGAACAAAGCAGATCTTATTCAGCAAAAAAAAATTTTAGAAAAGGCTGAATTTTTAGGATTAAACGAGGGCAAGAGGTGGATTTCTGTGTCTGCAAAAACAGGACAAAACACAAAACAGCTTAAAGAGTTGATCAAAAACATACTAGAGTCTCTGCAAAAACCAAAAGTAATTAAAAAAACACTAAAGGGAGAGCCCGAAAAAATCTATGGAAATTGAAGTTCTTAGAATAGGTCAACGTTTAGTAAGAGATGATCGAGTAACAACTCATGTAGCTTTGGTAGCACGAGCTTTTGGTGCAAGAAAAATTTACATGAATGAAGTAAATCCTAAGATAAAAAATACTTTAGAACAGATTAACAACACTTGGGGTAGTAATTTTGAAATTTCTTTTATTGATAACTGGATGCAACTAATGAAAAAGAGAAAAAAAGAATCTGCTAAAATTGTTCATCTCACAATGTATGGTGAGAATGTAAATGATGTTGCTTCATCATTAGAAAAAGAAAACGATTTGTTAATTGTTGTAGGTGCTGAAAAGGTTCCTAGACAAGTTTATGATTTAGCTGATTACAACGTAGCAATTGGTAACCAACCCCATTCCGAGGTTAGTGCCTTGGCTGTTTTGTTAGACAGAATAATGAAAGGAAAGCAGTTTTCATTTTCTTACGAAAATGCAGAGAGAGAGATTATTCCTACAAAACAGGGCAAAGATGTAGTTATGAATAAGACAAGGGATTAATAATACTACATAAGCAGGGACAGACGTTGATTGACAAATACGAGGATCCTTTTGTGAAAATTTCTGCTATGATTGGTAGCGATGAATATCTCAAAGTTGCACGCTCTCTTCTCAAGGCTGAAGATGCGACAGATGAAGAAATTGCTAGTTCTACTGGATTGAGAATTAACATGGTTAGAAAGGTTCTCTATGATTTATTTGGAAAATCTCTAATCACCGGAATAAGAGTAAAAGACGAACGAAAAGGTTGGTTTGTTTACAGATGGCGTTCAAGACGAGACGAGGTTGAAAATTTTATAGAAAATCAGAAAAAGAAGATTTCTGAAAGATTACAACACAGATTAGACTATGAAAATTCTTCTGAATTTTATCACTGTGGTAATGTAGATTGCTCTAGAGTTACTTTTGAAAATGCTCTTGAAGCGATGTTCAAATGTCCATCTTGTGGAAAGATACTCAATCTTAAAAAGAATGAAAAATCTAAAAAAGCATATGCAAAAAAGATCGATGAAATTAAAAATGACATGCAACAAACATTCTAAATTTTTTTGAGGATTGGGGAATAACTCTAAATACAAATTTGGTGTAAATAGAATAATAGATATGTCTCAACAAAGTTCTCACGAATTTAGAATTTTCCAGCAAAAATGTGATCTCTTGTTAAAAGAAGATGAAGTGAGGTTTGCTGGTCTAATTAACAATATGGGAAAGTTAGTTGCTGGAGGATTCAGGAAAGGAATTGTTCCTCTTGAAGATCAAGCTGAACAAAGAAAAATGTACATGGAGTTAGCTTTACGAGTCTCAATGAGAATGGAATTTGATTATAGTTTAGGTCCTGTGAAATATTCTGCTTCACGACGAAAAAAAGTAGTGATGATGAGCTTTCCCATCAATAATAATGTCTTAATGATCTCAGCTGAGACTTCAATAGACATTGATAAGTTTGCTCAAAAAGTTAGTAAAATAATTGGTAAGATTTGAAGGACATTCACTAAGTCACGCTTACTTTGATGCAAGACGATGTGACTTTATGAAAACCCAAATCTTTTTTGTCATTTCGCTTGGGGTAACAGGTTTTTTTCCAAAAACTTGTTCTAACGTTTCCTGTCGTCCAGAGAAATTAATTGCGTAACCACCAAATGGTTTTCTTTTAGATTTACTCTTTGTCTTTTTCCTACTTTTTGTTTTTCTCTTTTTTACAGCCAATTCTCGAACTGTTAGAACTTTGTTGGTATAATAACTTACAGGTTAAAAGTCAGAGTAGAAAACCTTTGTCTACAAAGTTTTTAATAAATTATGACTAGAACAAATTTCTAAATTTTTGAATAGTGTAGAACAATTTCGTTTCTTTGACTTTTGATTTTTCTTAATTTTAGTTTTGAGGATTGAACAACCAATGAAAATCCATTACCATGAACTAAAGTTATTGCTTTTTTTCCACCAATAAGAAATGGAACTATAGTAATTATAATTTCATCAAAAAAATCATCTTTGATAAATTCCCAGTTAATTGTTCCTCCTCCTTCCACTAATAGTGTTTTAATTTTTTTTCTCGCTAAATAGAAAAGTAATTTTTTCAAGTTGACCTTTTTTTCTCCTACTAGTATTATTTCAACAGGAAATTGTTTTAGTCGAGAGAAATTTTTTTGATTTATTTTCTTTGAAACAGCAATAATAGTTGGTATTTTATTACAAGTTTTTAGAATTTTAGATGTAGAGGGAATCGTGCCTTTAGAATCAAGAACTATTCTAATAGGATTTTTTCCTTTAGCATGTCTTACTGTTAAAAGTGGATTATCACGTTGTAAGGTGTTTCTACCTATTAGAATTGCATCAACTTTAGATCGTAATTTATGAACTCTAATCTTATCAATTTTTGATGATAATTTTGAATCTCCTGTTTTCGTGGCAATTTTCCCATCTACAGAAACAGCAGCACTGAGAATCACATGTGGTCTAGACCTTACCATATACTATTTCGCCTCCTATCATAACTGCTTTAATTGTGGAGTCAGACGCTCGATGAACAATTGATGCATATGGATCATGCATTGGTTCCAAATCAATCGCATGTTTATCAATTAAGATACAATCAGCAAGTTTTCCACGATCAATTACTCCGATATCTTTTCGTAAGAGTTTACCAGCATTAGTGGTTGCCATTTTTAGTATTTGTTTAGGATCAATTCTTTTTTTGTTCAAACCCATTGTAACCTTCCAAAGATAATCCATTTCTCGAAAGATGTCGGGAGAATTGATCATTACATTATCAGTCCCAATAGCAATATTGCACCCAGCTTTAAGCATCATTTCTAAATCTGGAATGCCTTCAGCCAGTGCAGCATTAGCCCTTGGACACACCACAATTCCCCTTGTTTTCTGTGAAGTAAGAAATAACTCATTTTTTGAGGTATATGTCATATGCACTAAAAAATGGGGCTTTAGCTGTAACGCACGAAGAATTTCTGATTTCCCAGTAATCTGTTTTGAGGTTCTAATACTATCTAGAGTTTCAGCGGAATGAATTGCTCTTAATTTTTTTGTATTAGAGTAGGATTTTAGAACAGAGTTGCTGTTCTCATTTACTCCACTGATTCCAATTCCATCACATTTTTTTAAAATATCAACAAGTTGATGTTGTTTTTCTACTGGCAGGTTTAAGTTCTGTTTGATTTGTTTTCTATTCTGATAGTATTCTACTCTCCCAAGTATTATGGATCTAATTGGAACTTTTGCTAATACCTTTTTGAGTATTTCAATACCATCTAATCCGCCCTCTCTAAAATCAACAAAGGTTGTTATTCCTTTTTGTATCATAGATTTACAAGTATTTTCCATAAAACTTATCAGATGAGATGGTTTTGTTTTTTTGAGAATCTTTGTTTTTACACCATAAATAGGATGAATTCTTTCATCAACAGTATTGTTAATGATAACATCCTTTGCTATTGAATCACCAATATGTGTATGACAGTTAATCAATCCTGGAATCAAAAGTTGTCCTTCACAATCGAAAGAGTCTTCCTTTGCACTTGGATGGATATTTTTTTGTATTAGTTTGAATTTCTGTTCAGAAATTTTTATGCTTGTAGATGGAGTGTATTTTAATTCTTTACCAAGAAGAACGCTAACATTCTTTAAAATCATCGCATTTCAAAAATTTCTGGTTTTTCTTTACCAGAATTTCTAATCTCTCGAATTGTATCAAGTGATTTTGTTGCAAATTTTGCAGCCTCTCTTGCATTTTTAGCAGTCCCAATTCCACAATTGAGTACAATTCCTTGTTCTTTTTTTACAACATCAATGAATTCTCTAGCTATTTGTTTTGCATTCTCATTTGTTACTACCATATAGTTATCGCCACCCAAAAAAAACGCAATAGCTTTTTTGTCAAGAAAAAATTCTAACATTTTTGCATACAGTTGAAAAATTGATGATGAGACTTCATATGGAGATTTTGTGCTTCGTAGCAAAGTTAGATTTTCAACATCTAGATGCATAATGGTTACATTCTCATCCGTATTTCCATTCAGAAAGCCGTAGATATTATGCACTTTATCCAAAAAAACCTGGGTTTTTTTGCCCTCGTAGGCTTTGAGGTTTGCTTCAAAAGGCGTTTCTCCATAACCAATTGACATAGAGAGTCTAAGGTCAAATGCTGATTCCAGTTTTTTTTGAATTTTAATATGATCCTCAAGAGCCAAACCATTTGTTACAGCAAAAAATTCATCAGAACGATTTAAAAAAACCAAGCAATTCTTGGCAGAGAACAATTTTTGAATCTCTTTGTATAGTGATGCCTGAAGCATTTGTAATTCATGTTCTCGATCACTCCCTAGTGTGAGAGTCCAGGATCCATAATCATTAATCTTAATAATCGTAAGTTGAGTCATTCCTAACTGATCCTTTTGAGCTCCTTTGAGATTTTTATTAGTGCTTCAATAGCCCTTTCAGCTACTGGTCTTATTCTGGCAAAAGCCTGTCTTTCTTCCATTCCTGGTCCACTAATTCCTAATGAGACTGGCTTTTGATACTTTAGTGATAAATCGGTTAATTTTGTAGCAATTGAAGGGGCTATAATCTCATCATGTTTTGTTTGTCCTTTGATAATTGCTCCAAGTGTAGCTACTCCGTCAACATCTTTTTTTTGCAATAAAGTATCTACTAGAATAGGAATATCGTAAACACCAGGAACTTTACAGATATATTTTACATTTAATTTCAAAAGTTTTGCTTTCTCTTGAGCAACAGAAAGCATTCTAGATGTCACTTGCTGGTTAAATTCCGAAACTACTATTGCAATATTCAAAATTAATGCACCTTAGCGTATTCAATTAGTTCTTTGCCATCTACAAAGGGGATAGCATTTTGTTTTGCATATTTCTGTGCTCTTTCAAAAGATAATGCTGAATATGTTTCAGCGTCCATCATTTCACATATAGCAGTAACAGGAGTGAGTTCAGCTATCCGTGCTAAATAAACAGACATTTCTGTATGACCCTGCCGATTCACAAGTAAGCCCTTTGAGGCAATTAACAGTGGTACATGACCAGGAGTTTTGAATGATGATACAAATTTTTTCCTATTATTTTCAACCTTGTAGAGATTAGCCATTTCGTTAATGGTTAATGCTCTATCATGGTCTGTAATGCCAGTATAAGTTTGGTAGTGATTTATTGAGATCGAAAATGTAGGACGATCACCATATGGTGCAAGTCCCATTATCATTTCCTTTGAGTCAGAATCTAACGAGTCAGAATTGGAAAGAATATCATGCATGTATCGTAAACCGAGTTTTTGTCCAAATGAATGATCTATAGCAAGACAAAGTAAACCTCCCGCATGTTGACGCATTCTTGCAACATGCTCTGGCGTCGCAAATTCTGCAGCAACAACCATATCGATTTCGTTTTCTCTTCCAGCAGAATCAAAAAGTAAAACAAACTCTCCTCGTTTTAGAGAAGCAATTGCGGATTCTAGTGACATAATAAAAAATCATTTCGTTCTGATTATAAAGCTTACTAAAAAATTTGTAATTACCAATTAAGTGGTAGATTATTAGGTTTATTTTAAAATGTATTTTCCTAAAATGTCAGTTTCAATATTAACTTTGTCGCCGACATTTTTTGTTCTAAAGTTTGTCACTTGAATTGTATGTGGAATAAAACAAACTGAAACATTATTGTTCTTGGCTTCAACAACTGTAAGACTAATACCATCAATTGCAATAGAGCCCTTTTTCACAATATATTTAGCTAATTTTTTTGGAACGTTAAACCAAACTTGAACCTCTTTTGGTTTTTTCTGAATTTTTGTTATAGTACCTACACCATCTACATGTCCTAAAACAAAATGTCCCTCTAATCTTTCACCAGCCTTAAGACTTCGTTCAACGTTCACAATACTTCCAATTTTTAGATTTCCAAGATCAGTTTTCTTTGTAGTTTCATCAATCATTTCAAATCTACCTAGATTCTTTGAGAGTTTTGTTACTGTTAAACAAACGCCATTCAAAGCAACACTTTGTCCAATTTTCAAACCTTTAGCACATTTACCCAAGTTTACAGTCATTTTAATAGCACTGCGATTTTTTGTGTTTTTTGCGATTTTTTCTACTTTTCCAGTGCCTGAGATAATTCCTGTAAACATTTCTTTATGTCTCAATCAATCTACGATATTTGAATTTTGAGTCCAGAAAAGAAATGTAAAATTAGTATAGTACTCATAACTTCAGATTAGTTAAATGGATAAAATATGCTGGGCAAATACCAATGAATTTGATGAATCAGATTTTGTTATAGTAGGCATTCCTGATGAATCCCAATCTCATGCCTTAAGACAAGGTACGGAGGAAGCACCATCTCGAATTCGAGAAATTTCTCATAAAAGGGATTCTTACTCTAGAGAAGGTAAGATGTCACTTGGTCTCCCATATTCAATTTCAACTCAGAGAAAGGTTTACGATTATGGTAACATAGATAGAATTCAGATAGCTGAGGTATATGATCAAATTTGTTCTAAATCAAAGATACCGATAGCCATGGGTGGAGACCATTCGATAACTACTCATGTCCTTAAAGCATTATCAAATAACATAGGAAAATTTTCTTTGGTTTACTTTGATGCTCATCCGGATTTTGTTAGTTCAACAACAAATTATTATGGTTCAGTCTTTTACGATGTTTTGCCCCATATTCATGTGGATACTAGTATACAAATTGGAATCAGAACGCCAGAAAAAGAGGAACTAGAAAATATCAAAAAATACAATCTCAAAGTAATAACACCATTTGATATAGCAGAAAAAGGACTTTCAGAAATATCAGATTTTATTTTAAACACAATTGGAGATAAAGTGTATGTTTCCTTTGATATGGACTGCATAGACCCATCTTATGCACCAGGAGTATCTGTACCAGTTCCCATGGGTTTAAACAGTGTTGATGCGGTTTATCTTCTAAAAAAAATTGTAAAACATGGAATTGTGGGAATGGATATCATGGAAGTTTGCCCAAGTTATGACGTTAAAGATAGAACATCACATTTAGCATCAAGGATAATTTCAGAAGTGATATTTGGTACGGATTTAAAATAGAATGATCATGTAATTTGTCTATGTTTGAAAATGAATACACATGGGGTAAAGCAATTACCAACAATACAGTTAATGAATTTGATGAAAAATTTGATAAAGCATTTGAGGAAGTTAAAACGGATCTAGGAAAAGAATATCCAATTATTATTAACGGAGAAGTAATTTTTTTAGACAACAAATTTGATGTTAAATCTCCTTCAGATACAAGAATAATTGTTGCAAAATTCCCTCGGGCTACAAAAGAGGATACAATAAATGCTATCAACGCTGCAAATGATGCGTTTTTTGAATGGAGTTCTGTGCCCTACAAACAAAGGTCACAAATTTTCAAAGATTGTGCGGATCTTTTCTCAAAACAAAAGTTTGTTCTAGCTGCAATCATGTCATTTGAAAATGGCAAAACCAGAGTTGAAGCAATGGGAGATATTGATGAGGCAATTGATTTTATGAGATTTTACGCATACCAACTTGAGATTAATGAAGGCTTTGAGAGAGAAACCCCTCATCCTAATCCTAAAGAAAAGACTAGAATTGTACTAAAACCGTTTGGCGTTTGGGGAATCATCTCCCCCTTTAATTTTCCATCTGCTATTGCCATAGGGATGACCACAGGAGCTCTTATTACAGGAAATACAGTTGTGTTAAAACCTGCAAGCGATACGCCTGTTTCTTCTTTTAAATTCGCTGAAGCAATTTACAAAAAACTACCGTCCGGAACAATTAACTTTGTTACTGGACCTGGAAGTGTTGTTGGTAAAACTTTGATAGAAAATCCTCTAGTTAGTGGGATTGCATTTACAGGTTCTAAAGAGGTTGGTATGTCAGGATTTCAGAAATTTACTGAGAAAAAGGTAAAACCGTTCATATCTGAAATGGGTGGTAAAAATCCAGTCATTGTTACAGAGCATGCAGATTTGGAAAAGGCGGCTGATGGTATAATGCACGCGGCCTTTGGTTATGGAGGACAAAAGTGTAGTGCGTGTTCTAGGGTCTATGTGCAAAAAAATGTAGCAAACAAATTCATCCAAAAACTTACCCAAAAAACTAATTCTCTTAATATTGGTTTACCTTGGAAAAAAGATGTATTTTTGGGACCAATAATCAATAAGACTGCTAAAGAAAAATACGAAGCAGCAATTATTTCAGCAAAAAATGATGGTCAAGTTCTTGCAGGTGGTTCTGTTCTGAAAAATGGAGATTATGAACACGGTTATTATGTTGAGCCCACCATAATTACTAAACTTCCAAGAGAACACAGGTTGGTTAAAGAAGAATTTTTCTTACCAATTTTGTGTATTGATGAATTTGAACACATTGATGAAGCAATCAAACTAGCAAATGATACTGAATATGGATTAACAGCTGGAATATTCAGTGAGAATAAAGAAGAGATTGAAAAATTTTTTGATAAAATTCAAGCAGGGACCGTTTATGCAAACCGAGCAGCAAGTGCGATAACTGGTGCTTTAGTGCAGAGTCAGCCGTTTGTGGGGTGGAAAAATTCGGGCATTTCTGGAAAGGGAGCTGGTGGAGAACAATATCTACAACAATTTTTACGAGCCCAAACTCAGACACGATGTGACTGAATGAAAGAGCTGCCAAGCAACAAAATGTTTCTTTTTCTTTCTTTTAATCGTCGAATTGAGTAAGGAAGCCAATTTGTACCATATGGAATATAGTCAGTAACAATAAATCCTTTTTTCGTCAGTTGTGGTTTCAGTTCGTCTCTTATTCCTTTGAGCATTTGAAACTCAAACTTTCGTGGGTATTTCTTTGAGAGTTTAATGGCTCTCTCAATCATGATTATGTCGTGGGTTGCAATACCAAATTCATTTCCTTTTTTGAAGAGTATTTTCATTAATTGGCCATAGTTTTCATCAACTTTTTCTTTGGATTTGTAAGCAATTTTCCTATCTTCATTATACGCACCTTTTACAAGGCGGATTTTGGCACCATGGAACAACAAATCATTCATATCATTTTTAGTTCTCTTAAGATTAGCTTGAAGTGCTAGCCCAAGCCTTTCGTATCTTGCAAAAAGATCATAATAGATTTCAATTGTTTTGTCTGTGTGATCCGAAGATTCCATATCAATCCAAACAAAGATGTGTGATTGCATAGCAATTTTGATAATTTTTTGAAAATTTTGAAGACATTCCCTTTTACTTCTTGAAAGTCCAATCTGAGTTGGTTTGACTGAAATTCCTCCTCTAACCTTCCATTTTCTGAAAAGCGATACGATTAGTTTGTATTCTTTGATAGTATTTCTTATTTGTGATTTGGATGTATGATACTCACCTAGTTTGTTTATGATTGCATGCCGTCCATTTCTATAGGCTTGTTGGGCAGAAGATAATGCATCATCAATCGTATCGCCCGCTATCCATTGATTTGCTATACGAAAAAGAATCTTTTCCATAATTCTAGTACCAGAAATCATGACTTTACTGCAACTAGATTATGTAAAAATTTTGCAAGTTAATACAGAATGCTAAAATCATTTCAGCCCAAATATTGGATGGCTTTCTTGTAGTTTTATCACAGGAAGATATGGGTAACCATGTTGAAATTTGTCTGAAAATTCTGGGCTTGTTCCACTATGACCTGCGTATTTCAAAAATGGTTTGGTAGGTGCTTTATCCAATATCAAATAATTAAAACAATCAACAGTTTCTTCTAATTCAATTGTTGTCACATATCCAATTATCCAGTTTTTCTTATGAGGGAATGAATAGAGTGTCAAATTTGGTGCTTCAGGGAATTCAGGATCATATGTTAGTCTTGCTAGACTTCCTAAATCCTCAATTTCAATTGGTTGTAATTTGTCTTTATCCTTCATTGTTGTTTTTTGTGGATATGGTAAAGATTTGAGGCGTATTATTGGTGCATAATTAGAAACTATTTTAGTTGATTTAACAACATCTACATGTTCTCGTCCACCTTTTGGATCATACAAGATGTATCTACCATCTTTTGGAATAGGGGTATAAAATGAAAGTACAGAATCAGCAAGATTAATTCCGCTTGAGAAAACCTGTTTTCCCTTAAGTTTATGCATGTATACCCTTAGAGGATTTTCTCTGAAGGCACAAACAAACCTAGCAAAATCAGCAAAACTTGCTACCTGAATAAAGTATTGACTTGCCAATAATAGAATGATTTTCTAGGCTGATTAAAATCTTGATCTAAGAAATAAAAATAGAATTACAGCTATAGTATGTATGGAAAAAGCCTATATTTTGATAAATTGTGATGGGGGTTCAGAAAGGCCTGTAATTAATCAGCTCAAAAGCCTCGATGATGTGAAAGAGGTTCATGGGATCTTTGGAATTTATGATATTATTGCTAAAATAGAATCAAGTGAGCAAGAAGCATTAAAGAAAATAATTTCTGGACAAATTAGAAATATAGATCATGTTACTTCTACTCTCACTCTAATTGATATAGGATCTGATGATGAAAAACCAGATTTGATTCCAGATGTAATTCCGGAAGAAAAAAAACCATTGGAACCGCCCGATGGTGAAGAATTTGAGGAAGATGATGACGATGAGGACGACTTTAAACAAAAAAAGAAAAAAAAATACAAAAGTGTTTACAAAAAAAGATACAGAGAATAAAATGATTTAATTTTTTGCGAGATCTAAAAGTGCCTTCGCTCTTTTATAATGTACTTCATCAATCATTTTTTCCTCAACTACAGTTGCACCTTTTCCTTTCTTTGAAGATTTCAAATAAGTTTTACAAACTTTTTTCGCCCATTCAATTTCAGCTTTATTTGGATGAAAAATTTTGTGAATTATTTGAATTTGATCTGGATGTATGATACTTTTCCCTGCATAACCAAGATTTTTTCCAATAGTACAATCATTTTTCAAACCTTTGTCATCTTTAAGATCTTGCCATATAGCATCAATTGCCATAATACCTGCAGCTTTAGCATCAACAGGAATCT
>JAEHKQ010000120.1 GCA_016838795.1 Nitrosopumilales archaeon | reverse complement strand
CAGTTGCTGAACTTTTGGTTCCAATAGTGTCTACATTAGCTGGTAAACTTTCTTTGGAACATAATATATCTGAAATAATTAAAAATAGTGTTTAGACTTTTAATTTTGGATTTTCTTGTTCTTGTAAATTGTATTTTGATGTATATCCTCTAGGATTAATCATTAAATCTTTGTAGTTATAGGTAGATGAATTACCAACAATTACAGTGGTTATCATTCCTAGTTTATCTGAATGATTGGTCAGGTTTTCTAAATCTGTAAGAACAACTGTTTGTGAGTCTCTAAAAGCGCCTTTGATAATCGCAACAGGGGTAGTAGGTTTTCGATATTTTAGTAGAATTTTGATAGTATCTTGAAGTTGATGAATTCGTTTTTTGCTTGATGGGTTGTAAATAACTATAACAAAATCTCCTTGGGCTGCAGCTTCTACTCTTTTTACAATTATTTCCCATGGAACAAGAAGATCACTCATACTCAAAACCGCAAAGTCCGTCATCAGTGGTGAGCCTATAATCGAAGCACAGGAATTCAATGCTGAAATACCAGGGATTATTTCAACAGGTAATCCATTCTTTGGATCCCAGTCCGACTCTGCAAGTATTTCATAGATTAAGCCAGCCATTCCATAAATTCCTGGATCACCACTTGAAACTAACGAAACTATTTTTCCAGATTTAGCTAGATCAATACATTGATGCGCTCGTTCAACCTCTTGTGTCATTGCATATCTGTATACGTCTTTTCCCTCAATTAGATCTTGTACTATGTTGACATATGTCTCATAACCAACAATGGTATCACTTTCTTCAATTACTTGTTTTGCACGATAGGTCATGTGATCATGATGTCCCGGACCTACACCAACAATGTACAGTTTTCCTTCCAACATCAGAATAAAATTTCTCTAGACAATTTATCCCTTTACTGTTAAAACTGAGAGTTTCTATTGAAAAGGATCAATGAATGGACAATTTACTATATGATCCGAATTCATTGGACGTGCTAGATTTACTGAAATGAGATCTTCTGATTGAAATGCATCAATGTCTGCTTTAGTTTCTAGAAGTTTAGCGTTTTCAGGATCATTCCATTCAATCATAAATATTCTCCACATAGGACTGTAATTTTCATCACCAGGAGCAGCTGCAGCAATTCCAGCTTGGAACCCTACAGGCCCAGACCCCTTTATGCCATTACTAAATTGGAATAAATCAGCTGCTGCTACCTTATCAATCAAGTTTGCTGCAGTAGGCGCATCTGTAACTCCCATCATTTGTGCAGATCTTGTAGGAGTAGCATCAGTTACAATGTAATAGATTGTCTTACCGTCAGATCCCCAGCCACGATGTGCAATGAAGGTAACAGTCATTTCCTCGGTATCAATATCAAGTATCTGGCCTCCGCCATATGTCATGTCGTCTGTAATAGTTTTGTTTTCTTTCACAACCATTTGACCTTCCGGCCAGATGATTTGTGCCATGTTAATTACTATGTCAGTCTTTTCAAGTTTAATTCTACCATCTTCTTCTGCTTCCATAATTATCTCAACAGAATCTAGAACCTCTGGAACTTGACCTATCTTCCACAATACATGAGTAATAGAACCTAGAGCGCTATATTCATCAGTCTGAACTGGAGTACTTGAAAATATCTCTTGTTGATAACCGTGAATTCCATCTCCTTCTACACCATCGGTAAACGTGTAAACTGTTTGCAGTGCTTCGTTTGGAGTGTCGCTTAGAGGCGGAGCTAGCTCTACTTTCCAATCTTGTCTCTGCGTAATTATATCAGCATGAGTCTGATCGTTGGTATCTGTTATGATATAATGAACTGTTCCGTTGTTGTACATTCCCTTATGCATCGGAATTGTTGCTGGAACGTTTGCT
>JAEHKQ010000119.1 GCA_016838795.1 Nitrosopumilales archaeon | reverse complement strand
TCCTCGACCTGACAATGTAACAACAATTGATTCGGATTTTTTCATTTTCTTTGCTACTTTAATTGCTTCAGCTATTGCATGAGCTGATTCTAGCGCAGGCAAAATTCCTTCAGTTCTAGTTAACATCAAAAACGCATCAATGACTTCAGCGTCTGTTGCACTACGGTATTTTACACGTTTTTTATCTTTGAGATACGAATGTTCAGGACCAACACCTGGATAATCAAGACCAGCTGCTATACTATGTGTCTCTGTGATTTGTCCTTCTTTGTCTTGGAGGAGATATGTCATCATACCATGTAATACACCTTTGCTTCCAGATGATAATGTTGCAGAATGATGACCTGATTTTAGTCCTTGACCTGCAGCTTCAACACCAATCATTTCTGTATCAGTATCCATCAGTGGATAAAAAGTCCCAATTGCGTTAGAGCCGCCACCAACACAAGCAATTACAGTATCTGGAATTTTTTTCATCTGCTGTTTGATTTCTTTACCAATAATGCTTTGAAAGTCTCGAACCATTACAGGATATGGATGGGGTCCAACTGCTGAACCGAGCAAATAGTATGTGGTTTTTACATTAGTGATCCAGTCGCGAATAGCCTCGTTTATCGCATCCTTTAAGGTCTGAGAGCCTGATTTTACTGGGTATACTTTACAGCCTAGTAAATTCATTCTAAAGACATTAAGCTTTTGTCGTATGGTATCTTTGTAGCCCATGTACACCTCAGTTTTTAGACCAAGTGCAGCACATGCCATTGCAGTTGCAACACCATGCTGACCCGCACCAGTTTCTGCAATGATTCTCTTCTTTTTCATTTTTTTTGCAAGCAAAGCTTGGCCAAGCGTATTGTTGATTTTATGAGCTCCACCATGAAGCAAATCTTCACGTTTTAGATAGATTTTAGCACCACCAATTTTTTGTGTTAGATTTTTTGCAAAGTATAATGGTGTTGGTCTGCCAGCATATTCACGTAAATAGTAATCTAATTCCTTTTTGAAATTTTTATCATTTTTAAATTTAAGATAATACTCCTCCAACTCTTCAATTGCTGGAACAAGAGTTTCAGGAATGTATTTCCCACCAAACTCTCCAAACCGTCCATCTTTAGGATACTTCAATATGCATTCACCAATCCTCTGACCATTTCTGCAATATTATCACTTTTCATTATACTAGAACCTACCAAAAATGCATCAGCACCACACTTTTTCAGATATTGAATATCTTCAGGCGTTTTTATACCACTTTCTGATAGAATTGGTCTTGATTTTTCTATTCCATCTAGAATATTCTCAGTAGTTTTTAGATCAATTTCTAGAGTGTCAAGATTACGATTGTTTATCCCAACCAAATCAGCTTTTGTTTGAAGAGCATTTTGGAATTCTTGTTTTGTATGAACCTCAATTAGAATTTGTAGTCCTTTCTTATGACCATAATCCACGAATTCATCAATCTCTTTAAGATATCCTTGATCAAATAATGATTGTATCAGTAATATGTAATCTGCTCCAATTTTTGCTCCTGCATCAATCTGAACTTTGTCAATCATAATATCTTTCATAAGCATTGGTACATCAACTACTCCTCTCACTTTGATGAAGTAATCCGGGGAACCATGAAATAGATTTGGTTGTGTAAGAACAGATAGGGCTTGAGCCCCTCCTGAAATCATTGATTTTGCGATACTGACTGGGTCAGTAACCGTTCGAATTTTGCCTAATGAAGGTGACGCAAACTTTACTTCGGTGATTAGTGGCGCATGGGAGTGTATTTTGATCAAATGTATCAAATCTTGATTTGACTTTTGCATTTGATTTGTTATTTCATATGTACCATCATCAATCGCAGTTTGAGAATTGTTCACTAATTTTTTTAGAATGTGACCCAATTATGTGACCTCTTTTAGTTTTGATACGTTACCTGATTCTTTCACAAATTCTTCTAATAGTTTGAATGCCTTACCATCTTGAATTGTATTTAACGCAAGTTCAACCCCATCATCAAAGTTTTTTACAATATTTCCAACAATTAGTCCAGCTGCAGCATTAAGTGCTGTTGTTTCAATCATCGCTTGATTAGCTGTATTATTCAATACTCCAACAAAGGACTTTATCGCCTGTTCCTTTGTTTCAATCAGTATATCTCTAAGTGATGATTTGTGCAGCCCAAAAATTTCAGGATCAACTGCATTTGTAAGAATTTTGCCACCACGCAAAACACAAACTCGATTAACAGAGCTAGTTGAAAACTCATCCATTCCATCATCGGAGCATACTGTCATGATGTTTTCAGCTCCCCTTCTTTTGAGAATTAATGGCAATCTATCTAAATATTCATGTGTGAATACACCAATCAACTGATTTTTTACACCAGCTGGATTAGATAGCGGACCCAAAAGATTGAATGCTGTTCTTTTTTTGATTTGTTTCCTTGCTGTAGCAACATTTTTCATTGCAGGATGAAACTTTTGTGCAAACATAAAACAAATGTTAAATTTTTCCAATATGGTTGTAATTTTTTCTGGTTCTTGATTTAGATCGTAACCAAAGTATTCAAAAATATCTGCGCTACCTGAAATTCCTTTACTAGAACGATTTCCATGCTTTGCAACAATTCCACCTGCAGCTACTATAACAAATGCTGCAGTGGTAGAGACATTAAATGTTTGAATCTTGTCTCCGCCCGTTCCACATACATCAATTATAGTTCCTTTGTTTTTAGGCGTTATTTTGAGGCTAAATTCTTGCATTTTATCTAGCATCCCCAGGAGTTCATCATCTGTTTCTCCCTTATCTGCTAGATTTGAAAGAAAGTCTATGTTTTGTTGATCATTAGTACTTCCACTGAGAATGTTAGACATTACATCACTCATCTCATCATAGCTCAAGTCTTCTTTGTTTTCTAATTTTGAAATTAGTTCAGTTATCATCTTTCTTTCACTTCTTTTATAAAGTTAGCAAGGATTTTTTTCCCATCTTCTGTCATTATAGACTCTGGATGAAATTGCACTCCTTCAATAAGATATTCTTTATGACGCACAGCCATCACTTCTAGATCATCTTCAGCGATTGCAGTGACCTGTAATGAATCAGGAATTATTGTCTTATCTCCTACCAAAGAATGATATCTTGTTGCACGAAATGGATTTTTTACACCTTGGAATAATGGATCTTCAACATGTTTGATTGGACTTGTCTTTCCATGTCTGACACGGCCTGCGTTGGTAATTTTACCACCAAATGCATGAATAATTCCTTGGTGTCCAAGACACACTCCTAGAATTGGTTTTGTTGGACCAATCTCTTTGATGACATCAGTGCACACTCCAAAGTATTTTTTGTCTTCAGGCGTTCCCGGACCCGGTGAAATAATAATTGCATCATAATTTTTTTGTTTTATTTCATCAGTTGTGATCTTGTCATTTCTAATGACTTCACAATCTACACCTAGTTCACCAAGATACTGAGCTATGTTATACACAAACGAATCATAATTATCTATGATTAGAAATTTCATTGAGATGCCTCTTTTAATGCTTGTAACATGGCACCAGCCTTGTGTTCTGTTTCTTTGAATTCGTATTCTGGCACTGAATCTGAAACTATACCAGCTCCTGATTGAACAAATCCTTTATCGCCATCAATGAATATGCTTCTAATTGCTATGGCAAAATCACAGCATCCATTATATGAGAAATATCCAACAGCGCCTGCATATGGTCCACGGGCCTCATTTTCCAACTCATCTATAATCTCCATTGCTCTAACCTTTGGTGCACCAGATACCGTTCCTGCTGGAAACACTGCCTGAAATGCATCAAACATGTCATATTTTGAGTCAAGTTTACCTACAACTTGAGTAACTATGTGTTGAACATGACTGAATCGTTTGATTTTCATCAATTCCTCAGGGTGTACAGTTCCATATTTACACACTCTACCAATATCATTTCGTCCTAAATCAACTAGCATGGTATGTTCGGCAAGCTCTTTTTCATCGTGTAATAATTCATCAGCTAATTGTTTATTTTTCTCTTCATCATCCGTGATTTTTCTAGTTCCTGCAATTGGAAATGTTTCAACAACATCATTAGTTACTCTAATTAGCATTTCTGGTGAAGCGCCAATTGTTGTTTTAGAACCTTGCTTCATGTGATACATGTACGGGGATGGATTTAGCTTTCGGAGAACTTTGTAAAGTGTCATATGATCTCCTTTGGCATCAAATGAAAATTTTCTAGATAATACTACCTGGAAAACATCTCCATCATAGATGTATTGTTTTGCTTTATTTACAATTTCTGAGAACTCTGATTCATCCATGTTTGGCATGATGTCTGACACTTGAAATTCTCCAAAATCTCCTTCTAACATTTTAAATTGATCAAATCTATCTTCATCATAATAAAAATAAAATAACTTGTTATGAACATTATCATATAGAATTCCATCATCATAAATTCCAAATTCCATTAACGGTTCAGGCGTATCATGTGTTTTAGGAATATTTTCAACTAGTCTTATTGCATCATAGTTTACAATCCCAACTGCTCCACCAAGATACCTATGGCTTTGATCAGAAACAGAGCCAAGCAGTTTTTTTAGCTCTTCAAATGGATTGTTAGTTTGAATTGTTTGTATTGTGCCATCCTTGTGTTGTAATTCAACTCTATCTGAGAATCCTTTGACAATAATTTTAGGGTCAAAACCCATTACACTTGTTTCAGCTAGAATCTCAGGTCCAGTTAATGATTCAAATAAAAATGAATGTGAATAATTACGTGAAATTTTGTTATAGACTTGAAATTGATTTTCAGATAAATCTAGGGGTATTACTTTCGGCTGAGTTTTTCCAAAGGTGTTCACCCATGCGAAAAATTGTTTTTGGATGTTATTTAAATTGATGCAAGAGATTTTCAGTTAACTTTGAGGCTGTTTTGATTGACTTTCTGAGGCTAATCTGAGTTACCGTA
>JAEHKQ010000118.1 GCA_016838795.1 Nitrosopumilales archaeon | reverse complement strand
TAGAATTTTTCATCATCTGTTAACTGAAAATACATATTCACATTAAATTTATCCTGAAGCCATTTAGCAAAAACCCATGGAACCAAGTGTCCTATGTGTGTGTGTCCAGATGGCCCTCTTCCAGTGTACAAGAAAAATTTGTTTCCTTTTTCGTATTCATCCAAAATTGTTTTGAAATCCCTGTGTGAAAAAAAGATGCCTCTTCTTAACATGAAATGATCCTCGCCAGCTAACTTGATCACTTGATTCAAAAGATCATTTGTGATCTTTTCTGTCCCAAACTGTTTTATCAGCTTGTCATAATCAATTTTACCTTCAACATGCCATGGTGTTACAATAAAATCATCAGCTGACATTCATGATTGACTTAGGTTAAGGTTTAAAAAGTCTTTTTCGAACTGACTGCTGATGTCCCAAGTTTTTCATGAGATTGAAAAAAAAATAATTCGATTACTAAAAGAGAATCCTAAATTAACTCCAGAAAAAATTGGAACTTTAGCTGAACTTTCTCCAGATCAGGTTCGCCGTGGAGTTGAATGGCTTAAACTCAAGAACCTGGTTAAAGTTGAGGAATCAAAAGAAACCTACCTTAAACTTGGAAAAAATGGATTAATGGCTTGCTCAACAGGTTTGCCTGAAAGACAATTAGTAAATTTTCTCAAAGATAATCCTAGAAAAATAAATGAAATAAAAAAAGAACTTAAATTCATTTTTGGTCCCGCAATGGGAATTGCTAGAAAAAATAATTGGATTGAAACTGAAGGAGATACAGTTTCGTTAAAAAATCCGCCCTCTGAAATTTTAGAAGAAAAAATAATTTCAAAAATTGGAGACAGCAAAATCCCACTAAATGAAATTGAAGATAAATTAACTCTTGAAGTTCTGAAAAAAAGACCAAATTTTATCATTGAAGAAGTTCTGAAATCTCAAACAATTTCATTATTAGAAAAAGCAAAATCCATTGATTTTGAGTCTTCAAGTGTAGGCGCAATAGATGTTGAAGCAGACATTCCAGGAATTTTTGTAGCAAAAACTCATCCTTTACAAGACACTATTAATGAAATTAGAGAAATCTTTGTAACATTAGGCTTTTCTGAAATTCTTGGAAACCTAAGTCAG
>JAEHKQ010000117.1 GCA_016838795.1 Nitrosopumilales archaeon | reverse complement strand
TCTTCAATTTTAGCAGGAGCTTTCTTTGGTTTCTTTACTAGCTTTTCTTTAGCAGGAGCTTTCTTTGGTTTCTTTACTAGCTTTTCTTTAGCAGGAGCTTTCTTTGGTTTCTTTACTAGCTTTTCTTTAGCAGGAGCTTTCTTTGGTTTCTCTACTACTTCTTTAGCAGGAGCTTTCTTTGGTTCCTCTTTTGGTTCAACTTTAGTTTCTAATTCTTCTTCTTCTTGGTATGGTGAAATTAACACAAAGCCTTCATCTGTTTTTGTCATCCTTACTCTAATTTTTCTAGGAGGGTGTCTAATTCCTCGTTTCCATATTTGATGAGCTAATTCTTCATCAATTTTAACATCTTCAGTTTTCATATGATGTCGAGCAAATTCTCTAATCATGTTGATTGCTCTTTTCGAGCGTCGATTATCTGGAGAAAGTAAAACTTTGCCTAAGTTAATTGTGTAAACCCTTTCTAGTTCTTGTGACAACTAACCTACCTCCACGTCAGTTTGTCTCCAAGCCCTCCTTTTTGGGTTTGTTCTAACTGATCTTTTTGTTCTCATAATTATCCACGCTGGAACAGATTTGGCTTGCTTTTGTTTTTTTATGAGTCGAATTTTCCTCGGAGACGATTTACGTGCAGCCATAAAAATTGAGGTCGGTCAAGCTCTTTTTAAATGAACCTCAGATTGAAACTGAAAAATTGTATTTGAATATCAAATCAATTTATTATTTTTGAAAATATCTACAATTTGTTTTAAGATTCTAGCTGATGCGCCCCAGATAATGTATTCATTGAATTTGAAAATATGCATCTCTTGAATTGATTTATGATTTGGGTCGGGATCATCTTCCAATGTTTTTAAAAATGGAATAATTGGGATGTTTAAGATAGATTCTACTTCAAAATTTTGTTTTAGAGTGGGCAGGTCATCAACTACTGCTACAAAAGGAGTGATTGTGAAGCCAGAATTTAGTGTATGCACCGAGTTTAATTGTCCTGTAATTTGTTCTCGTTTAATTTCAAGATCAATTTCCTCTTTTGTTTCTCTTAAAGCAGTGGATAGAAGATCAACATCTGATTTATCCAGTTTTCCTCCTGGAAACGAAACGTCTCCACCGTGAATTTTTAATATTTCAGATTTTTTTGTCATCAAAACTTTGGACTCTGTCCCATGGATTACAACCAAAACAGAAGCAAGTTTGGAACCATCATGGTTTGGTTTTGGGGATAAATCGGTGGATAATAATGATCTAATTTCTTCTAGTATCATAACGGATAAAGAACACTGATTGTTTATTGAGTTTATCATTCAAAGGTTTTAATCAAGTAAATTTGAAAAACCTGCATGACAATAATTTACGAGGTAAATCCTCCCAAATTACCAAAAGATAAGACTCTATCTGACGATGAACGTAAAAATTTACTTGAAAAATTAAACGAAAGAATGTCTGAAATAAGTAAAAATTGTGATGGCATTCATATTACTGATTCAGTTTTAGGAACAAAAAGAATTTCTCCGCTTGTAGCTAGTAAATCAATTAAGAAAAATTTTCCAGATATGAAAATGACTATCAGTGTCCGAGTTAGAGATAATGATATCACTGAAATTGAAAAAATTGTTAATGATGCGATAACACTAGGAGTGAATGGAGTTTTAATTCTAAAAGGAGATGCATCTCCTGACAATACAAAAGACTCTGGTTTGATACCTAGTCAGGTAGTGAAGCATTTGAAGGAATTAGAACTTGATAAAAAAATTGATCTTTTTTTGTCCTTACCTGCAAATCCTGATTTTAAAAAAATTCAGAAAAAGATTGATGCAAAACCAATTGGTTTTATAACTCAAGTTGTTGAATCGGTTGATCAAGTTTCTAATCTTGTGTCTCTATTGAAACCACATGGTTTCAAAATTATTCCAATTGTTTTGTTTCCATCCGACAAGAATTTAAAATCAGCACAATTCCTAAAGTTGGATTGGTCAAATTATGAAGAAAATGTATTTGATTTTATTAAAAAGATACATGACTTGACAACAAATGTTCTTATCACATCCCCAAATGATTTTAATGGGGTCCAAAAAACCCTTACAAAGTTAGTAATTTGATATCATCTTATACGCTGGGGATATATCCTAGATCAGAAGAATTAATTGAAGCAACAAGAAAGCATACACCTAATCTTTCATCCCTTTTCCTAAAGGAAACAAAGGAGTACATTAACCTGCAAAAAAAGGCAAAGTTGGGTTATGTTTGTGACCCACTTTTAAAATGGGATGATGTTTTCAGGCCATTTTCACAATTAAAATCAGTCAAGCTTGCTGATCTAAATAGAATTTACGAGATGAATACCTTTTACAGAAGGTTGTCTTTTGAGAACGCAATAGCAAGTGATGGAAAAATAATAAAATCAAACCTGGCAATGTCTTATCTACCAAAAAATCGAGCGGTTTGTTTGCCGGAACCGTATACTTTTGCAGAAAGAAATCAAAGCTCAAAACATAAAAAGAAAGAGGAATTTGCAATCGAACTTGCGAAGATGCTTCAAAAGGAAATATCAACGCTTGTCAAGTCAGGTTTTAAGCTAATCCAACTTCTTGGACCTTCTATTGCATATAATATCAATAAAGTTGATTTAGATTTGATTAAAGAAGCATTAACCATAGTAACCCGTGGAGTAAAAGCAAAAACTATTCTTCATTTTTATTTTGGAGATGTTTCCAAAAAAATTGAGAAACTTTTAGATTTACCTGTTTCTGGATTGGGATTTGATATTACAGCTACTCCAATTTCTGCCATCAAGAAACATAGTTTTTCAGGAAAATCACTTGCAATTGGTTTAGTAAACTCTTACACAACAAAAATTGAAAATAAAAACAAATCCATTTCTGAGATTAATCAAATTGTTTCTAAAACGAGACCAAATGAAGCCTTTGTTACTACAAATTTTGGCTTGGAATATGTACCAAAAGAATTTGCCAATAAAAAAATATTAATGCTTGGAGAAATCGCAAGAGGAGCTAAAGATGTCTAGAAAATTATTTCCAACGCAAGAGATTGGCAGTCTTAAAAAACCATCTTGGCTACTTAAATCAGTAAAGAACCCTCACATTTCAAATAAGGACAAAGTTAAGACTAGAAACGACGCAGCTCTGGAAAATATAAGGGCACTTGAAGATCTAGGACTAGATATTGTTTATGATGGTGAAGTTCGCAGAGTTGAGATGTATGAAGAACCTGTACGATACATTGAAGGATTTGAATTTGCTGGCAGAATACGTTCTTGGGATAACAAATACTACAACAAAGCACGAGTTATTGGTCCAGTCAATTATAAAAAAAATTTTCATGAAAGTGAATTCAAGTTTGTGAAAGAAAATTCCAAAAAAGAGATCAAGGTTCCTGTTACAGGTGCATATACTCTTGCTGATTGGTCATATAACGAATATTACAAGTCAAAGGAAGAATTGGTAATTGCACTAGCAAAAAAAGTACTTAGACCATTGATCAAAGATCTTGTAAAGTTGGGCGCAAAGATTGTCCAGATTGACGAACCGGCTGGCACCTCACACCCTTCTGAGATGGATATTTTCAGAGAGTCAATTAACGAGTCGGTAAAGGGAATAAATGCAAAAATAGTGGTTCACGCGTGTTTTTCAGGAAATGACTACAAAGTTTTAGCTCCACAGATGTCAGAAAT
>JAEHKQ010000116.1 GCA_016838795.1 Nitrosopumilales archaeon | reverse complement strand
GCTGCAAGCAAACACCCTGACCTTGGTCCTGTAGGAGAAGGGCTGATCACACTAATGGATCAAAAATTGTCACAGCTTGACAAGAGTTTGTATGAATTATCATCAAAGATTACAATTGCTAATTCACAAATTCCTGAAAAAGAATCACCCAAACCAAAGCAAGAAAGTAAAGAAAAAGTCGCAATTGAAGAAAAGGTTCCAGAAAAACCAAGACCGCAAGTTAGTGATCCAACAATTCAGGTTTCTCCACCAAAACCTCCAAAACCTGTAGAATTAACTACGCTTACCGAGATATCAACAAAAACACTACAATTCCCATTATTTGACCCAAAACCAGAACAAAAAGTTCCAGAAAAAATTGAAATTATTCAAACAACTTCATCCATACCTGAAATGAAGTCAGAAGCACCTAGTCAGCAAGTTAGTCCAGTGTTCACACCGCCTACACCACAAGAAAGTGTGCCAAAACCAGTGGTAGAATTACCTGATGAAGAAAAAATTGAAGAAGACGAAGATGATCTTACTAAGATTAAAGGAGAGATAATGAAGGCTCTCTCTAGATTAGAACAAGCTGAGGTGGAGTGATTGTCATTTGATAATGCCATATCGGCATTGTCAACTGATGCATTAAAGTTTGTAAAAGATGGATATGTTTTGGGTCTTGGCAGTGGAAGAGCAGCAACTGCATTTGTAAAATCACTTTCATTGTTTATCAAATCAAAAAAAATTCAGATTAAAGGCGTGCCTACATCACTTCAAATAAAACTGGTTGCAGAAGAAGGCGGAATTCCATTGCTTGGTGCTGATCAAGTTGATCACATCGATGTAGTATTTGATGGTGCAGACCAAATTGATTCACAAAAAAATTTGATTAAAGGAGGTGGTGGTGCATTACTTCGAGAAAACATTCTGATAAACTCGGCAAAGAAGGTTGTAATCATGGCTGACAAATCTAAATTTGTAAAATATTTCAACAGACCAGTTCCTGTTGAAGTATATCCTCTTGCAAGAAATACTGTTATCAAGTCAATCAAAAAGCTCAAAGGAAAACCAAAGTTGCGTACGCTAGAAAGGGGCTATCCATTTCATACAGAAAATGGAAATGTCATTTTAGATTGTGATTTTGGAATAATAAAATCTCCAAAAACACTTGCTCAAAAAATTATACAAATACCAGGGGTGATGGAGGTTGGAATTTTTACTAGAAGGCCTGACGTAATTTACAAGGCAAAAACAAACGGCAAGTTTGAGATTATAACTTAGTTGGAAGTTTTATTGTAAAAGTGGTTGAATTATTTTTAAGTTTTAAAACTTGATATTCTCTCAGCCAATTTTCCATATCCAATCTTACCTACCACCTCAAAGTCATCCGATACTAATTTACCGCGTACAATTGTTTTAACTGGCCAACCTTTCAGATTCCAACCATCATACACAACATAATCTGAATAGCCACCAAAAAGTTCACTTGAAACTTTCTTTTCTTTTTTCAAATCGATTAATGTAACATCAGCGTCCGATCCTCTTTCGAGAGTACCTTTTTTGGGATACATGCCAAAAATTTTAGCAGCGTTCATGCTTGTAAGTCGAATTAATTGATCTAATGTAATTCTGTCTTTATTGACTCCTTCGCTTAACAGAATAGGCAAAATAGTTCCAATTCCTGGAAATCCTGCTAGAGCGCTCCAAACATCATCTCCTCCAAGTTTCAACCCAAGCTGATTTGCAACGTGGTCAGTACCAATAGTATCCACTTGATTCGCCTTTATTGCCTGCCAAACAGAAGAAATATCAGCTAATGTTCGAATTGGAGGCATAACCTTTGCCAGATATCCTTCTTGCTTTTCATATGATAATGTCAAATAATGAGGGCAGGTTTCCACGAAAATTTTAGTTCCATTTTGCCTCTCTTGTTTAATCTGTTCTAGTGCACCAGCAGAACCAATATGAGCAAAATATAGTGTACAGTTGCAATCTCTTGCAACTTTTGAAACTGTTTGTATTGCCTTTACTTCAGAGTCTGGAGATCTGCTCTGGGACCACGCAGAAAGACCATCCTTTTTCTTTTCTTTTGCAGTTTTAATTCCACAAGAACATGATTCATAATCTTCTGCGTGAACTAGAACAGGACAGCCAAGTTTGGAAGCATTTTCTACAACGTTTCGAACAATTTCTTCATTAACCTCAACCTTAGCCTCTTTTAATGTAGATTGTCCCGGATCCATGTCCATGTAGACATGTCCAATATCAGAACCCAAATTCATGTAAAGCTTGAAAGAGGTAATTCCCTTTTCAACACAAAATTGCATCTCATCTGCTTGTTGTTTTGTAAATATGGATGCGTGAATTGCATAATCGATATAGTGAGAGTTTGAGCTTGCCAAAAGTTGCAAGTCTAAAGATTTTTTATAAGAATCACCTAATCTTAGCATCCTCATCATTGTTGTTATTCCACCTATTGCTGCTGCATGGGATTCAGTTGTTGCGGCTTTATCAATTGGTGAGTATACTCCATAGTGAACGTGGGTATCTATTGGCCCAGGAAGTGATACTAGTCCTTGACCATTAATTTTTGTATCACATGATGGAGTGTCATTTGTAAAACCAACAACTTTACCATCGTCAACAATGATATTTTTGTTAAGAATTCCTTGAGGTAATATGACATGAGAGTTAGTTATCAATGCGTCATATGTCATCAAGAGGTTTCATGTTTCATGGGCTATTATGCGTTGAGTAAATGAATAAAAACTGAATCGATTGTGTAAGAGAAGGGCCGATGGTTTAGTGGTATAATGCCGCGTTCGCAACGCGGATGTCGAGGGTTCAATTCCCTCTCGGTCCACTACCTAGAAACCATTATACATAAACTAGAATTATGAGACTGCATGAAAGTTTTCACCGGAAAACAAGCAGCAGAGGATTATATGTCAACTCATACACTTGCATTTTCAACTCCTGAATTAACATTAATGCGATATTCATTTTGGTTAGGAGATATGGTTCCAGATCCTGAAGACAAAGAAAAATCTATGCCAAGACTTTACAAATTTGTTGAAGAAAAAGACTTTGAGCCGGTTCAAATCATTGATGATGACAAATATGAACCATCAGGAGCTGTAAGAGTTTCTGGAATATATGGTAATCAATATAGTGTGACGGGTTCAGATACAAAATTTTGTTCGGAATGTGGGAGTAAAATATCAACGACTGCTAAATTCTGTACCGAGTGCGGTGCAACTCAAGATTAGTTTTTGTAATTTTTCTAAACTTTATTTCCACATTTTGTGCAAAACTTTGCATTAGGACGTAGTTCTGATCCACATGATGAACAAGATTTTCCACTGGATGATCTAGGAATTAATGCAGGATCGGGAGATGGTAAGTTCCCAGCCTGACTAAATGTTTCTTGCGCAGATACAATGGATGGTGGTTGTCCAACAGGATTTTCTGCAGTTCCTGCCCTTGCAGCTTGTGGGATTCCCATTTCCCCTCCCATCATTCCAGGTGAACCCATTCCAGGCATTAGGCCAGGAGATTGTGTTGCACCTGTTGCTCTTCCACTAGCCAATTTATCCATTGATTTTTTCATTTCAAAAATAACTTTGATTGCAAGAAATTCTAATGCAGAATATGCAACAACATAATCACCTAACTTTTCAAAAAATTCTTTGTCAGCAATTTTTCCAGATTTATACATCTTGTT
>JAEHKQ010000115.1 GCA_016838795.1 Nitrosopumilales archaeon | reverse complement strand
GTATATGTTTCACCATCAGCCTCTTGAGAAATAGCATTTTCTAATGTAGATAAATTGGTAGACCACTTTAGAATGTCTTTTAGTTTTTCACCAATTAGATCAGTTTTTGTTAGAACGTTAATTACAGGCAAACCAAGTCGTAACTTTATTGAAGTAGCTAATAATGCAATTGAAACAAAATTTATTGGACTTGTGATCAAAGCGCCATCAAATAGAAAGATACTCATCTTATCATCAAGACGTAAATTTTGAACAAGAAACTGACCACTTGCTCTGTATGCAAACAATTCAATCTGTCCAGGCGTGTCAATTAACAAATAATCTGGATTAACCTTGTCTATTTCATCTTGTAAGGAATCTATTTTTGACGCGACCAAATCATTTGTCATTATTAGAGCTCCGTTTGGACCAAGCTCGTATTGTTTCATTATTGAAACAATGTCGACATAATCTCTAACATCAATATCACAACCGTATGGCAATGATTCCACGCCAGGATCTAAATTTAGTATGGCTGAGAATGCCCCATTTCTGGTATAGTATTCATGAATTTTAGAAGTAAGAAGAGATTTCCCTGAACCAGCAGTTCCAACTACAAAAATTGACTTCAATCTTTCGCGTTGTTGTTCTTTATTGGCTTATATTTGAATACCTAAAAAAATCTGCGATGAATTGGAGAATTGTAGCTATTCCAGCTAGCATGATACCCATTGTTATCATTGTAATACAATTTGATATAAAGGCAGAAGACATCTTTGCAATTGGCGTCATTCCATTTACCATAGCCATACTAGCAATGATGGTAAAACTTGGCCTGCAAGGAATCAAATTTACGTATATTGCAAGACACTATCTTGGACCAATAGATTCTGTTTGGAAAATGTCAGGAGTTAGAATTGGAAGTGAATTCATCAAATTTACAACTCCGATGTTTGTTGGGGCAGAATTTGTTGTCATTTATTGGTTGCATAAAAAGGGCATTCCACCAGCAAAAGCAATGTGGGTTGCCATTCTAGATATTGTTACAGAAGTTTTTGCAATGGGAACATTATCCATAATGGCTGGTATTTTGGCATTACTTAGCGGTGCATATGTAGTAGCTGCAGTTGTTCTTGGAACCAGCATTTTTATCACAGCACTTTGGATGATTTTATTTTTCCTTTCATCTAAAAGAACATTCCAAATACCAAAAGGAATTGCCAAACTTGTAATAAAATTTGGAAAAGAAAAAGGGAAAAAATCCATAGACCAAGCGAACATGTGGATGGAAGAAATTTGTACTATGAGTAGGCAAAATTTTAGAACAAAAGAATCGAAAAAAGTATTTGTTAATGGTTTTGCACTATCTCTTGTTTCATGGATCTTTTACGGAATTACTTTTATGATCATTGCGTCTGGTACTGGCTATGCCATTGATGCGTTTGATTCTGTCATGGCTGTGATGGGTGCAAACGCAATTGGTAACCTACCAATTACAATTGGTGGATCTGGACTGGCAGAATTTGGGATCATAGCATATCTGAATGACCTCAATCCATTTGATTTTGATGTGCCAGAAGAGAGCGTAGAGTGGAATGCAGTGATCGCTTGGAGAATTGCGACCTATTACGTACCAATTGCAATTACATGGTTTTTGCTAGTAAAACTAGCCTTGGTTAGATACAACAAACCCGATCAAAAATAGAAAAAACTTTATTTTTCAAATTATTTTTTGATTATATGGATTTCAAAAACAAAGTTATAGTAATTACAGGCGCTTCAAGTGGAATTGGCGAAGCATCAACAATTCAATTTGCAAAAAAAGGCGCAAATCTTATTCTTGTTGCACGAAGAGAAGAAAAACTTTTAGCAGTTAAAAAAAAGATTTCAAAGTTTAATGTAAAAACATTAGTATGTCAATGTGACGTCTCACAGAAATCTCAAGTAAAACAAATGTCAAAAACTGTTTTGGAAAAATTTGGACGAATAGATATCCTAGTAAATAATGCAGGTTTTGCTATTTATGGAACAGTATCAGATCTTAGCATCGAAGAAATTGAATCACAAATGGCAACTAATTATTTTGGAATGGTTTATTGTATCAAAAACTTTTTACCAATAATGCTTGAACAAAACTCTGGTCATATAGTTAATGTGGCTTCTGTTGCTGCAAGCTTTGGTTTACCAGGAATAGCGTCATATTGTGCATCAAAATTTGCCATGCTTGGATTTTCTGAAGGTCTTAAACATGAGTTGCAAAATACTGGTGTGCGTGTCACAGTTGTCAGCCCAATAATGGTTAGAACAAATTTCTTTGATCATCCTTCGTTTGAGACATTACCAAAATATTCTCCTACATCTCTTAGTGCTGAGAAGGTAGCTAAAGCAGTCATTAAAGCAGCAAATTCTTCAAGACTAGAAATAATTGTACCTTCAGTAGTGCGAGGCGCCGTTTGGGCAAAACACACCTTTCCGTATTTCATTAATCCAATTATTGGTTCAGCGTTTAGAAAACAAATTGAGAAAAGTAAAAAACAATAGTTTATTCTGCTTTCACATCTGCTGATTCAGTGGAACCAATATCAAGTAATTCTAAATTTTTCAATTCAAACTGACAGATCACATTCATTTCAATTTCTTTTTCTTCAAGAATTCTACAGTTTTTTTTACTCAAAGACGCTTTTAGAGAATTAAATGTAAATTCACAGACTGCTCTTTTTTCCAAATCAGCGGATTTGATTTTTTTTGGTAAATCCATTGTAACAATATGTCTTCCATCCTTCCCTGGTTCGTAAAGTTGAGCATCGATTTTTCATCTCCTTCGTAAATTTCTAAATCATAACCCAATTTTGTCATAGAAACAGGTTTTTCAAATTTCACTGATTGAATTTCATTGGAAACTCATTCAGGAACATCTTCTTTCTTTTTTACCATTTTGCATCATTATCTTTGTTGTTTTTCTTTCTTGCTTTTTTGCCACCATTCTTGATAATCATACTGTCTATCTTCTTTGGTGTATTCCCTTTGATTGAGTTTGGCTCTAATATCTTCAACTTGTTCTCTAGTAGCATAAAGACCACATTTCTTACAAATGAAATGCTTTGTTCTAGGATCAATCTTCATTGGAATTTCAATTTTTTCAAAAAGCTTATTTAGATCAACATCAGGATTGTCAACATTACTCTCCCGAATGGCTTTCTTTTCCCTTGCTATACATTCTGGGCAGTTTGGCAATGTTGAAGAGACCTAATTTTTTCCATAAAAGCGTTCCCACTCGGTAATATGATCCACGTCAAAGATCATCACGGAAGATCTGGTACGCGGTTTATATCGTCATCCCGATAAAACGGTCAGTTCGCCCATCGAACATCCCACGTACCAGACGCATATGATAATTTAAGAAGCTATTATTTCTTATTTTCAAGAATTTCATTGGCTATTCTAGCAGAATTTTCAGCACCATTACTCACAAAATTCTTTGAGAACTCTTGGAGACTCTGCTCATATTGATTATAGTTGGCTTTGATATTTTTAATAGCTTTGATGATTTGTTTTTCATTGTTGGCTAAAGCTCCGAGATTTCTTTCCTCGATCCACCTTAGCTGATTAGTATGTTCATCATAGATTGGGATACCAATTATCGGCTTTGCTTTTGTTCCCAAGATCTCTCCTAGTACTGTATGAGAACCATTAACAACTCCATATTTACACAGACTCAATACAGTATCTTTTTCTTGTTCCGACAAAAAGCCAATATCTATCTGAATCCAATCAATCTTCTTTTCAAGTGCTTCGGATATAGAATATTTTTTGCCATCTTTTGCCAAAACACTGTCTATAGAAGGATCTTTTCTTGCATGAGAAACAACTCTTTTTTCATTTTCCATTTCAGGAAGACTGAAAACCCCTTCATATTTTTTTCCAGTGCCATTATTCGTTGATTTATTGCCAGTACGCATCCAATAACCGAACTCTGAATTTTGAATTAAATTCTCTAAATCAGTATTGGATTCTTTTGAAATAGTTTTACCATTTGTGAAATATCCAACATAAGTTATCTTATCCCTAAGTTTCTCAGGAAAATTTAGATTATATTCACATATTGTATATGGTGGTGGCGAATCAGCAACGAGAATTCTATCTGCTTTCGCAATTTGCTTAGCAATAAAAATCAATGAAGGATAAAAATAAAATTTTGATTTCCACAGTTTTGGCATAAATTGGTTTGTAACAAAAATACTAGGAATACCACGTCTTTTAGCTAACACATTTGAACCCACATCACCATCATTAATTACAAGATCAAAATTTTCTTGATCGTATAACTTCCTCTCTTCCCTTAGATAGTTTGCAATTTGTTTTACTAAAGGAGGATTTTTTGCTATTGGTACAAGCATGTTAAGCATTGAAAGCGATACACTGGGACCAACTTCGCCATCAATTGGCGTTGGCATTAAAATTTCATGAATTTGTTCTCTTTTTGTTGGAAATTTTTCTAATAATTTTTCATAGACATGATCCTTACTTGAAAAGTGAATTTCTAAATCATCTTTAATGTAATCTGGCAGTGCATCATTCAATCTCATCATTCTGGAGTAATGACCGCTACCCCAAGGATAGATGAATTCGCCTATCTTAATCATATTTTCAAATCAACTTAGACGGTTTAAATTCTCAATGATTTTCTTCAAGAGAATCAAGAATATCATGAACGTTATTCGGTCCTATAGTAATTGAAACAACTTTTTTGGTCTTCAAAGAATTCTCGGCAATTTTCTGAATTTCTTTTGGAGATTGGTGATTTGGGAATCTCATTTTACCCAATTTTTCAATTTTTGGTAGATATTTTCTTAATCCTATCTCTTCTGCGCTTGCAAAGATATCATCATCCAAACCTGAAATAGGCGTTTTTGGTGTTAAACCACTATCAAAAACCTCTTTGATAGACCTTTCAACAAAATCTAATGGAAAAATTAAGGGTGACAGGGCAAGCGAAATTCTCCTTATCTTATTCGCTTTAGCAACACGGATCATAATTTTTGTTACAGAATCTATCTGTGTTAAAAGACTCTTTGAATTTGAACCTTTTATCGGAATTTGATAAAACTCTAATTCCACTTTTGATTTAATTGTTCTAGGTAAAATTTGGTTCAAAATTTTTACTAAATTTAGTAGCTCTGATTTTTGTTTATAACACACTATAATTTTTACATCAAATCCTTGTTTGATAGTTTCAAGACATGAAACAGCTGATAATTCGTCATAAATTCCACAAACAACTTTCTCATTTTGAGAATTATATGGTATGCCACCGTGTCCTTCATCCACAAAAATAGAAACATAAGCATTAGATTTTGTAAGAAATGTGTATAGCATCCTATCATGTTTTTCTTCTGTCCCGGGTTTTACGCCTAGTTTAACAGTTTTATCAATAAGAGAAGATGTGGCAGAAAGTTCTACATCCTTTGTTATAAAACCAGAAGAATTACCCTCAACTTTAACATAAAATTTTTCTCCTTTGAGAAGTAGATTAGAACCGATCTTTGTAATCTCAGAAACAATTGTATTGAAATCATTTTTAATTTGTTTTGCTATTACAACTCTTTTTATTCCAAATAGTAAGTTTATTGTCGAAGATGCAAAGACTGGGTCATTTGCATCAATTAGAATTAGAGAATCATCACGAGAAATTTTTTGGAATTCTTGATTTTTTATCTTGAGTATTTTTTTAATATTTGATTCTAGCTGTTTGATTTTATTTCTAGCGAAAACAGAAGGGAAGACAACCACGAAAGCGTTTTGACTCATTTTTTTTCATTATTCTAAGCTGTTTATAATTTAGAACTATTCCACTTTTCTCGTAATCATTATAAAACAACCAAATCCAAATTTAATCATGGGAAAATTTACTCAAGCACAACTAGATGAAATCAATCCTACACTAAAGACACCACAGGATGCTCTAAAATGGGCCCTAGACAACCTTCATCCACGAGTAGCAAAGGCATCTAGCTTTGGTGCTGAAGATTCCGTTATCATAGATATGATGGCAAAAATTAATCCAAAGGCTAGGTTCTTTACGTTAGATACTGGTAGATTAAATCCTGAAACCTATACTATAATGGACGAACTCTCAAAAAAATATAACATTACATTTGAAGTAATGTTTCCAGATGCAAAGAGGTAGAAGAAATGGTAACTGCAAAAGGAATTAACCTATTCTATGATTCTGTTGAAAACAGACACCTCTGTTGTGGGATACGTAAAGTACATCCATTAAGAAAGATGTT
>JAEHKQ010000114.1 GCA_016838795.1 Nitrosopumilales archaeon | reverse complement strand
TCATTTTGGCTTCGTGTTCATGGCTGGGCATACAAAGACAACCGTGAGAGATGGGTTGATGAATTGGACAGACACTTTGAAAGAGAAGGTATTGGTCTAATTCCAGACAACGGAAAATACTGGTAAAACATTTCTTTTCATTATTTTTGTTTTGGTATAACCTCAACTATAATGGAGATTTAAAATTCGATAAACATATCTCAAATTTAAGGTGGCAAAAAGTCAGTGTCTTTTGATTCATCATATGCCTTAGAAGTAAACTCTGCTCTGTAATTATTTCCATCTTCAAATGGGACATTTATGTAAAGACTAGATTCAACCCCATTTACCAAAATTCTCGACTTTGATTGATCCATATCTCTCATTGGAAAACCACCTTCATGAAAGGTTGTCCAGGTCCAGAAAAAGTGACCAATTTCAAATGGGTATTCTTCTTCCCACTCTGCATATATCGTACCATCATTAGACAAAGTATAGAGAGAATGAGTACACCTTCCGACAATTCCAATATTAGCTGGAATTTCGGCCTTTTGACCATCTACGTACAATTCTAATGTTGCTGAAATTTTGTAGAGAGTTGTCCTATCATCAATACAGGCCATAAGAGGATTATCCAAATTAAACCATTGTTGAACGAGCATACTTGTTACACCAGCGGAAATTCCAATAACCGCAGTAATAGCTAGAAATTTTAAAGTCTTTTTTCGTTTTGCAGGATCTCCCATCCCAGGCCAAAACATGACATATCTCTTTGAGAATTACTTAAAGTCGTTTCTATAAATCACTCATCTATTATTTCCAAAGTATCAAACTGATCCTGATGGTCAGCCAAAAAATATGTTATCTCATCAGAATCAATTTCTAGCCATTCCGATTCTCCTCCATAAGCCAGGTAATCTTCAACAAAAAGGTCATCTGGGCTAGTAAATCGAACTATCATTCGCTCTTTTTTTGGAACAAAACCAAATGGGAGTTTTAGGATTTTGCCCCTCATTTCGTTTTGGATGTTAATTTTGAACTCTTTATCTTTATGTTGGATATCTCCAAAAAAGTAGCTTTGATTAATGTCAAGTCGGATTACCTTGAAACTGAATACCATTCATTTGTAATTGGTGCGTGTCCAAGATAAAATTTAATTTACAAATTATGAAAATAATTTAGCCAGTCAAAAACTGAAGAAAATGAAAAGGAAAGGTTGGGAATTTTAGATTACTTGCCAGGGCCGTGTCGCAAATGTAATGACATATCCAACACCAATTATGATTGACTGATATGCAATGTTGGTATATGGAATTGGTTTTAGAATGTAATCACCACTTACAACAACTGTCTGTCCTGGACCCAATCCTGGGCCAACATTCGCAATGTTGAGCTGAGTGTGAACGTGATAAACTCCTGGCTCAAGTGCCTTTGCAGATAATGAATATGAGGTTACCGAGTTTCCAGCAATATCAAATACGTTTCCAGGCGGATCTCTTGCGAGCATTTCCCATCTGTTACCTGCGTTTGTTGATTCAGAAAAGATTGAAATCCACGCTCTCATATCTCTCTCTACAAGGCTTACCAAGACTCCATTGACAGTTAGAATTTCACCAGTTTGTAGTGATTGTCGATTAAACGTCTCATCTTCAATTCTTACGAAACGACTCTGTAGTTGTGCTTGGACACCGTGTGCTTCAGCAG
>JAEHKQ010000113.1 GCA_016838795.1 Nitrosopumilales archaeon | reverse complement strand
TTTCCTGCATCAATATCACCTTCTTCCATACTTCTAGTATCACATGATTGTCTGCCATAGATGTAGGTAATACCTTCGGCGTCAGCTGGAATGGCACCTACAATAGCATATTCTTTATCATTTTCAGTTAATCGCATGGTTGGCATAATTATAATCCAATGCGAATTAATACATCCTGTTTGGTGAGCCTTTGCACCTGTTATGTAAATACCCTTGTCGTCTTTTTTAACAACGTGTACAAACATGTCAGGATCAACTTGTTCAGCAGGTCCTTTACTTCGGTCACCCTTTGGATCAGTCATTGCACCACCAATGACAATGTTCTCTGTTTGCGCCATTTTGATAAAATCTAACAATCTCTTATGATAATTGGTTCCATGTTTCTCATCCATTTCAAAAGTAGTTGAATGGAGTGAGTTCAATGCATCCATTCCCACACAGCGCTGAAAACACGTTCCCGTGTTTTGGCCCAATTTCCTCTGCATTTTATTTTGTAAAACTACGTCTTGGACATTCTCAGCGATATGTAAAAATCGGTTTACACGTTGACCGGTTATTGAGGATTGAGCAGTAGCAAGTTCTTCTTCTCTAATAGCAATATCATAGGTTTCAGCTACGGCATTAATGGATGGACGAATCAGAGGATGATCTACGGGTTCTTCAACTATTTCGCCAAACAGGTAGACCTTCATTTTTCTACCACGAAGACTTTGTATGTACTCTTCTCCTGTTCTAATACCCATACGCACAGTCCATCGAAGTTGTATAAATATTCTAAATTATATCTAGTAGAGAATTGATATCAGAGACCAATCCTAACATCAAGAATTTTGCATCCTTTACCTTTTTCCATCACTAGAACTGGGTTCATATCAAGTTCTTTGATTTCTTTAAAGTCAGTTACAAGTTGTGAAAGTCTTTGAATACATTCCGCTAACTTGTTAAGATCAGATGGTTTTTCGCCCCTTACACCTTCAAGTATTTTTTTAGTTTTGATTGATGAGATCATGTCATATGCTTCACGATCTGTCACAGGAGCTAATCGGAATGTTACATCTTTCAAAACTTCAACATAGATTCCTCCCATTCCAAGCATAATTACTGATCCAAATCCTGGCTCGAGTTTAGAACCAATGATCATTTCTTTTCCTCCCTTAACCATTTCAACAACTAAGACTCCTTTGATTACAGCTTTCTTGTTGTATTTTTTGGCGTTTTTTACAATTTCTTTAAAGGCAGCTTTTACTTCGTTATCATTGGTAAGATTGACTTTAACTCCACCAGCATCAGATTTGTGAATAATTTGTGGTGAAGCAATTTTCATTACAACTGGATAGCCAATCTTTTTTGCAATCTTTGCAGATTCATTTTCATTTTTAGCTAAGGAACTTTTTGGAAGTGGAAATCCATAGGCCCTAAGAATTTCTTGTCCTTCTTCTTCAAGAAGGTTTGGCCTTCCATCTCTTTTTACTTTATCAAAAACTCTCTTGGCTTTTGCCTTGTCCACTTTAAGTTTTACAATTGTTCCAGGTGGAGATTTAATCCAATTTACAAATCTAAGCATTGCGTTAAGAGTTCTGATGGCCCCTTCTGCATAGGTATAGAATGGAACCCCTCCCTCTGACAGGATCTTTCTATTTTGTATGCCTTCATCTAGTCCCATCAAGCTTGCAAGCATTGTTTTTTTGTACTTTTTTGAGTTTTTTACGACAACTTCAGCAAGTTTGTCATAATCAAGAGTTCCTGAAGGAGTACACATAGTAATTACAGATCCGACATTTTTGTGCTGTAGAACTTCAGATAATACATTATCAAAGCGATTAAAATCAGCATCGCCAACAATGTCAACAGGATTCCTAGAACTTCCCCATGGTGGAATTACAGCATCAATTTTTGGTCTTATACTAGTGATGTCTGCCATTTTAATTCCATATTTTTCACATGCATCGGTTGTGATAATAGCTGGTCCACCTGCATTAGACACTATTACAAAGTCTCCATTTAGTGGAAGTGGTTGTTTTGAAAATGCAGTAGCATAATCAAATAATTCTTCCATAGTATCTACCCTAATTGCGCCTGATTGTTTTAGTAAAGCATCATAAATTTTTTCAGAGCCCATAAGAGCCCCAGTATGAGACATTGCAGCTTTTGCTCCAGCTTCGCTGCGTCCTGACTTTAAAACAAAGATTGGTTTTTTTAGTTTTCGTGTTATATTTTTACAAACTTTGAGAAACTCTTGTCCGTCTCCCATATCTTCAAGGTACATCACAATAACTTTGGTTTGTTTGTGATTTGCTAAGATCTTTAGTACATCAATTTCATTAGT
>JAEHKQ010000112.1 GCA_016838795.1 Nitrosopumilales archaeon | reverse complement strand
TTCACGTTATTTTTAAGTAGGGTGCAGAAGGCAGATCAAACTATGGTAACTGGTGTTGAGATTAGATTAAATCGTATTTTGAGAGATGGAAAAATGCTTTGTATCCCAATGGATCATGGTATTTCAAATGGACCTATTGAGGGGCTAGAGGATCCACATTCTGTAATTTATCAATGTGAGAATCATGGATTAACAAGTGTTATTATTAACAAAGGAATTCTCAAAACATTACCAAAACCAACTAAAGTTGGTATTTTAGTCCACTTTTCAAGTAGTACATCTCTTTCTTTGTCTCCTAATCGAAAAATGCTAACAGGAAATGTGGAAGAAGCGTTACGATTAGGTGCCGATGGAGTTTCAATTCATATCAACATTGGTGGAAAAGAAGAACCAGAGATGTTGGAACAGCTTGGAATGATGGCTCATAAATGTCACCAATGGCATGTTCCACTATTAGCTATGATGTATCCAAGAGGAGAAAAGATCAAGGATCCGCATGATCCTAAAATTGTAGGTCACGTTGCTAGAATTGGAGCAGAGTGTGGCGCAGACATCGTAAAAACAGTATACACTGGAGATATTGATTCATTTTCTAAAATTGTGAAAAGTACTCCAGTTCCCATAGTCATAGCTGGTGGGCCTAAAGCAAAATCAGATGATGATGTTTTACAAATGACTGAAGATGCAATGAACGCTGGCGCAAAAGGAATCACTTACGGCAGAAATATTTTTGCTCATAAAAATCCACAACAAATGGTTCAAGCACTAGCGGCAATCATATTCAACAAAGAAACGGCCAAGGAAGCAGCGAAAAAAATTGAGTAAAGCGCGTGAATTAATAATTTCACCAAAGGTTTCAAAAAAACAACTTGGGAAATTTCTTCCTCAGTTAGAAAATGAGGGGATCAGAATGATTTACTGTGATCCTAAATCACTCGGAAAAATACGCACCAAGTTAATTACAATTTATCCCTCAAGTTCAGCAAAATATGTAATACTTGAAAAGGGTTCAGTCACCAAACCAAAAGGGAAGAAAATAGGAAGGAAATTCAAAATTTTGTCAAATTCCGATATTGAGAATGTTTTAACATCTGCTAAAAAAGGACTAGATTTTGTTGTTATTGAAGTAAAGGATTGGAAAATCATTCCTCTCGAAAATATTATCGCAAAACTCCACAAGGTTCATACTAAAATTTTTGCGCTTGCTTGGAGTCCCAAAGAAGCTAGAAAAATGTTTTCGATTCTTGAAGTTGGAGTCGATGGAGTTATTTTCAGCACTTCTTCAATAAATGAAGTTAGAGAAACATTAGTGTATCTTGGAACAAAGAGTTTCGAATTAAAAAATGCTAAGATAATTGACATTAAGGAAGTTGGGGATGGAGAAAGAGTGTGTGTTGATACAGCATCGATGTTACACAAAGGAGAAGGAATGTTAATTGGAAGTAGAGCCAACTTTATGTTTTTGGTACATAACGAATCAGTTGGTTCATCATTTACCTCTCCACGACCATTCAGAGTTAATGCGGGAGCAGTTCATTGTTATACTTTATCTCCTGATGGAACAACAAAGTATCTATCAGAAATTGAGACTGGAACTGAAGTCTTAGTTTTAGATTCAAAAGGAAAAGCAAGGAGAGTTACCGTTGGTCGTTCAAAAATAGAAAGACGTCCAATGTTGATGATTAAGGCCAAAGCTGGTAATGAAATAGGGGGAATAATTGCACAGGATGCGGAGACCATTAGATTTGTCAAACCAAATGGAAGATTAGTATCTGTGACGCATCTAAAGAAAGGCGATACAGTTTTAGTTCATTCAAAGACTGCGATCGGCCGACATTTTGGCATGGAAGTTTCTGATGAATATATTCTTGAAAAGTAACCCATAATGAAATACAAAACTTGTGTGACGATAGCAGAAAAGACCCCAAAGAGATTAAAAGTTGCTACTAAGAAAGCTCTAAAAAAATCGGATTATGTTGAATTAAGATTTGATTTTCTAAAACCTGAAAAAGTACCTGAAGCCTTAAAACTAGTAAAAAGCGATTTGAAAAAATCAGTCTGTACTTTAAGACCAAAATCAGAAGGAGGAAAATTCTCAGGGACCGAAAAAGAAAGGATTTCAATCTTGAAACTAATTGCGGAATACAGTCCTTTTCTATTAGATGTTGAATTTAACTCTCTTAAGAAAAACAAGTTGTTAACAAATTATCTCAAAATAACGAAAACGCCAATTTTGGTATCTTGGCATGATTTTAAAAAAACCCCAAACTTCTCATTTCTAAATAAAATATTCAAGAAAATGAGAAAATTTTCAAAAAATATCAAAATTGTAACCAATGCAAAGTATGCAGAGGATTCAGCTTTGGTCTTATCTCTGTATGGAATTGCTTCTAGAACAAACTTGATTGCTTTTTCTATGGGCGATTTTGGAAAAATGTCAAGAATTCTTTGCCTTTATCTTGGCAGTCCTTACACATATGTTTCGCTAGGTAAGCCCATTGCGCCTGGACAATTTAGTCTAGACGAAATAAAATCAATTTCAGGTTAGAAAAAGTGAATATGTTTACAAATTGCATTAAACTAAACTTTAGAGTTTAAATGAATCTTTCATAAGAAAAAATTAGATGATGAAAACATATGCTGTGATAGGGGATCCAATCGATCGTTCTTTATCACCTAATATTCATAATGCTGCATTCAAAGAACTGGGACTAGATTGCGCCTATATTGCTTATAGAATTCCAAAAGGTGATCTAGAAGATGGGATTGAAGGATTAAAAAAAATCAAAATCTCTGGATTTAATGTTACCATACCACATAAAGTTGACATCATGAAATTCTTAGATAAGGTAGATGAAGATTGTAGTATCATAGGAGCTGCAAACACTGTTTCCAACAATGATGGTAAATTAAAAGGATACAACACAGATATGGATGGTTTTTTAGAACCAATCAAAAGAAGAAATATTGTAATCAAGAATTTAAATGCATTAATCATTGGGTCTGGTGGGGCAGCTAGAGCAATAGTTGCTGGTCTTGCAAAAGAAGGAATCAATACAATAACTATCGCTAACAGAACTAAAGAAAATGCAATTGCACTTTGTGAATTTGCGCAAAAAATGGGAACCAATGCAAATTCAATTTCCTTAGGAGAGATAGATGATCATTCTTCTAAATGTAACTTAATTGTGAATGCAACCCCCATTGGATTAAAAAATGAGCCTAGCCCAATTAAGGTTGAAACAATCAATCAGGATACAGTGGTGTATGATATTGTGTCAATGCCAATGAATACTGATCTGATTCAAAAATCGAAAAAAATTGGCGCCACTGTAATATATGGTTATGAAATGCTATTAGGTCAAGCGACTAGAGCATTTGAAATTTGGCACAATACAAAAGCTCCTTATGAAGCCATGAAACGAGCAGTTCTTGGTGGTTTTTGATGACAGTTATGAAAGCCACAATCCATGGCGCCGTATCGATTGTAAATGCAATTGCTACTGGCAAAGGTTCAACTCTTGGCATTAATCCAAAAGTTGAAGTAAAAATAGAAAGATCGCCAGGTACCGGAATAATCTTAGAATCTGAAAATGAAAATATCAGTTCAAAACTTATTAAAAAAACAATAGAGAAAATTGTTTCAAAAAAACAACTACAGAAAGTAAAATTACGTGTGGTCTTAGAATCTGAAATTCCAACTGGGTATGGCCTTAAAAGTTCAAGTGCAATATCAACAGTAGTTGCACTTTGCTGTGCGAAATTATTCAAACCACAAAAAAATGATTCACAAATTTTACTGGCAGGAGTAAATGCTTCTATTGAAACAAAAGTTAGTGTAACAGGAGCTTTTGATGATGCTTGTGCTTGTTTTTATGGAGGTTTTTTAGTCACTGATAATTATAACCGAAAAATTATTTGTTCTAAAAAAGCACCTTCCAATCTAAGAGTTGTTGTATTCATTCCTAAATCAAGAAAGCGGGGCAATATCAAAAAGCTCAAAACATTAGATGCTGTTTTTGATAGAGCTTGGAATTTTGCCAAAAATTCAGATTACTGGAATGCAATGATCTTAAATGGGTTAGCAACATCCTCAATTTTAAATTCAAGTCCTAAAATAATTACAAATTTAGTTAGGAATGGTGCTATTGGTGCTTCAATTTCAGGTAATGGGCCAGCAATAGCCGCTGTAGCAAAACCATCCAACATATCAAACATTAAGAAAGTATTCTCACATTTAGAAGGGAGGATAAATGTCTTTCAAATAAATAACAAAAAGGCTGAGGTCCATGAATTGTGAAGTTGAAAAATCAAAAATTTCTGGAGAATTGGTTTGTCCACCAAACAAAAGTTATACTCATAGAGCAGTTTTTTTAGCATCACTTGCAAAAGGAGAGAGTATTATCAAAAATGCTCTTTTTTCAGATGATACTAATGCAACGATTGGAGCTTGTAAAAAATTTGGTGTAGAAATTAAAAAATTAGAAAATGAATTAGTTATTAGAAATTCAAATCAAATCATTCAGCCGTCTACCATTGACGCTGCTAATTCTGGTACAACGATAAGGATTGCATCAGCTTTAGCAAGTCTTGCTGATGGAAAAACGACACTTTCTGGCGATCAAAGTCTCAATCAGCGACCTATGCAACCATTATTGAATGCGTTAGAATCACTTGGAGCAAAATGTTCATCAATAGAAGGCCATCCTCCAGTTACGATTTCGGGAAAAATTACTGGTGGTGAAGTTACAGTCCCTGGTGATATCTCAAGTCAATTTATTTCAGCATTATTGATAGTTGCTCCTCTTTCCCAAAATGAAATTGTTTTAAATATAGAAGGAATCTTAGTATCAAAACCTTATCTTGACGCCACAATTGCTTCTATGAAGAAATTTGGGGTTCATGTAAAAACTGACATTATTTACAAAAAATATACAATACCCCCACAAACCTATAACGCGACAACATTTACTATTCCATCTGATTATTCTAGTTTAGCACTATTACTTTCAGCATGTGTTCTAATTGGGGATAATTTAAAAATTCAAATTACTGCTAGTGAATTACCACAAGCTGATGAAGTGTTTATTGATATTTTGAAAAAAATAGGAGTTGATGTTTCTATAGATGAAAATTACATTAGCGTTAAGTCTCCAGAAAAATTGCAGGGAGGTAAATTTGATTTAAACAACTCTCCAGACTTGTTACCACCTTTGTCAATACTTGCGTTAAAAACAAAAAATTCAATTAAAATTTTTAACATAAAACATGCTAGGTACAAAGAAACAGATAGAATTTCAATTATTGGTCGTGAGCTTCAAAAATTTGGAATCGGTATAGAGGAAAAAGATGATGGTTTGATTTTACATCCTGTAGAGGAACCCACAGGGG
>JAEHKQ010000111.1 GCA_016838795.1 Nitrosopumilales archaeon | reverse complement strand
GCATCAATTTTTTTCCGTTATGAAAAAATCATAACTGTTATAATTATAATAGTAACAATACTAAATATATAGATGCGCTATTAAGAAAATAATAGTAATTTTAAATTTTTTAGAAATAAGAGGTCTGGGGAAAATATTAGCATTTTCAGGGTCATGATAAGTCTAAAGACACAAAAATGAAAAAATTGTTTATCAGCAAAAAATAAAATTCGAGCTAAAGAGAGTTGCCAGTCAGGCTTTCATAGGATGTAACATATCGTTCGGTCATTTTGTTAATTAATTCAGGAGGAATTTGTGGTGCTATTGGATTTTTTCCTGCTGCTCGCGCATCATCAAATTGTTTTTGATATCCATGTTCAGTTAGCCAATCTCTTAGTAATTGTTTGTCGTATGCTTCTTGTATTTTCCCTATTTCATAATCCGCTTTTGGCCACAATCTATACTCATCTGGGCCTATAGAATCTCCTAATACAATTTTGTCATCAGATTTCCCAAATTCTAATTTAAGATCAGCTAGAATAAATTCTGCTTTTTCTGCTATTACCACCGTTTGTTTGTAGATTTCAATAGAAGTTTTTGATAGCCAATTGTATTCTTCCTCTGAAACCAATTTTTTGTCTAACGCCATTTGTTTGGTAATTGGAATATCGTGTTCAGCTTTTGTTGTAGGATCAAAAATTGGTTCAAGTAATTTTGCAGCTAATCGTGTGTCAGTTCCAGAAGGTAATTTCACATCACCATTTTTCCATCTATTTACTAAACTTCCATAAAAATAACCCCTAACAACACACTCAATTGGAAGCATTTCCATTTTTTTAACTATAATTTCAGTATCAGATTTTCGTTTTACGAAGTGATTTGGGATTTGGAGTTCATTAAACCAAAACTCGGCAAATTTACAGAGCACTTCACCTTTTTTGGGAATATCTTCATTGAATTTTACATCATATGCAGAAACCCTATCGCTAAATTTGAAGAGTAGTGTTCCATCCTCGAGATCATAGATATCCTTTACTTTTCCTGAACCTAAGAACTTCAATTAGAAAACCTAGTTTTAATGTCATGTAAATATTATTTAACTGACTGTTTATCGTGCCTATGAATTAAGAATTTTCAGGATTAACAGTTCGTATTAATAGTTATTTAAGAAAATGGAAACAGATTATTTTTTCTTAACTGCTCTTAGTATTCCAAGCCCCATGATAATGTATCCAACTATAATTAGACCTATAAAGGAATTAGAAATGGAAG
>JAEHKQ010000110.1 GCA_016838795.1 Nitrosopumilales archaeon | reverse complement strand
ATCTTGTTGGCACAGGATAGATTCCTACTAAAGGAGTGTGTTCAAATTTTTCGTTTGGTTGATTGATACGTATTTCTTGAACAGTTCCCCATGATCCTCCTCTGTTTATCATTGATAATTCATCGCTAGCTACATCGTTGTCTTCATTTTTGTCATTCCAGTCATAAAGATAAAGAGATGAAATCTTCAAGTCATTTGCATAAATGTCATCTGTTTTATTCATGAACGTTTCAAACAGAAAATTAACATTCAATACCATCAATGTTGCCTCTGATGGAATTGGATTTGATTCATCATAAAGTGAAGCTAAGGTTTCATGTTCTTTAACATCAGATAATCTGATGTAGTTAGGAGCAAATGTACCAGTTTCATTTAAGATGAGATCCTGGATTTGAGGTTCAGTCGTTCCTTGAAATTGAGTTTTTTGAATTAATTCGATGGTTTGAGGTTTAATTGAAATTTCAATAGATTCATCTGAGGGATTCTCTATTGTAAATGTGGCAAAACTTCTTTCGCCAGGAAATAGTTGGCCTCCAAACCAACTAGTATGAAAAATTTTTTTGTCTGGCAATTGGAATTGTTTAATTCCAAAAACGGTAGAATTTACTCTTTCAATAGAAGAATCTAAAATATCTTTAATGTTTGAATATGTAGCATCATTATAAACAATAAACATGCCATTTTCATGTTCGACAAATTTTATCGCATCGAATACATTTACTAAACCTGCACCTTGAGTGAATGGATCGTTATAAAGATCCGTGGCAGTAGACATTAGAATATTTTTTATTTCAAGCGGATCATATTCTTCAAATTTTTTATTCAGACTTTCCATTACAAGGGCAGCACTTCCTGACACGAGTGGTGCCCCCATACTTGTTCCACCAAATAATGAAAAAGGATCCTTTGTGGAATCTTTTTTCAGTTTTGTTACTTGAGATGGAATAAAGCTATAAGCACCAATGCTCATTAAATCTGGTTTTGGATCTCCAATATAACTTGGTCCTCTACTTGAAAAATCAACTACATTGTTTGAATGTTCAGTGGTATTGCCAAATCTAGGTTGATCCTTAAAGGGACCATAGCCAACAAAGACGTTGTTAGTTGTTGCGCCCACCGATATGGCAAGAGTAGCTGCACTTGGCAAACCCAAAGTACCATAACCGTGTCCTGAATTTCCAGCGCTCGTCACCATCAATACCCCAGGATAGTGAAAATCAAGGGATTGAGGAGTAACTAACACATTAAGAATCAATGATAAGATGTCCATTCCAGGTACTGCATTCAAAGAAGGAAAGTTTGAAACGCCCCAACTATTTGAAATAATGTCGGCCCTTGGTTTTCCAGTGAATTTCCATTCATTTTGATTGTTTTCAAAGCCAGCACTCCATAACCATGCATAAAAAGTATCACCAAACCATAATGCTTTCACAGGAATTATTTGTGCGCCAGGCGCAACTCCTCTAATTGTGTATTTTTTTGTGTTGTTATAGATATCATATTCTTGTGAACCTTTTGAAATAATTGATGCTGCACTTGAAGTACCATGTCCAACGAAATCAGTCATTACCCCAAAGAATTTTCCATTGGGATCCATAGGTGGTAATAACGTTCCATTAATTGCTTTCAAAGTATCGTCTATGGTAGACGTTTTATTTTGAACAACTCCATAGATGTCAAGTACTTGAGCACCAATTGTTCCAGCACTATAATCCAACTTTCCATCATCATCAAAATCATAAATTAAAAATTCATTCCCACTTCCTAATTTGATTGGGGTTTCATCGGTAAAGTCAAAATCATAATTTGGTTTTTCTCCTGTTGGTAAATCAAATCTTGTGTAATCTTCCCACGATGTTGACATATCTGGAATTATGGTATCATAAACACCTGATTCAACAGAGTCTACAACTAAAACAGGTACTACTTGAACTCTGGTAAAAGGTCCTTGTAATGCACCCTGATACATAATCCCCAGGTGATATATTCCACTTTTTGAAACAATATAATCACGGTTATTGGTTCCTATCTTCATGTCATCTGTTAAAGTTCCATTAAAAATTGGTGCAAACCCAGCTTGTGGATAAAATGAATTATAAATTTCAATGATTGTGCCGTTTCCCTTTTGGTAAATATCAAGAAATACACCCTTTTTTGTTCGGTAGACTTTGGAGGTTACATCT
>JAEHKQ010000109.1 GCA_016838795.1 Nitrosopumilales archaeon | reverse complement strand
TGATGTCTTGACCTTTCTTGATACTTGAAATCTCATATCGTGCAATTTTATTTCTAAGTGCGCCTTTTAGAATATCAACCTCTGCTCTTAGAGTTGCAACCTCATCCTCGAGTTTAGCAACTCTCTCATAGATTGTCTCGGCCTCTTCTTTTGCTGCTGTTTTAGCGCTCATGTGTGTAGGTGAAATGAGAAAATATACTTAAAAAGTTATGGATTAATTTGTTAGAAATCTGGCTACAAATCAAAATCTTGGTTGCATGCAGGACACTTGCCTCGTTCCTTACCAACTTGACCGGTAATGAAAATTCTGCCAATTGTTTTGCATAAAGGACACATTCCTGTAGTGACGTTTTTTGGTCCAGTTTTGATTATTTTTTGAGTCTTTCTGCGTCCCATCTATTCTGAAAAGGAGAAATTCTGTCTTTTAAGTCTAATTTTTTGGAAAAACTGGCGCGGAGAGGGGGATTTGAACCCCCGAGACCCGAAAGTCATGGGATTAGCAATCCCACGCCCTGCCAGGCTAGGCGATCTCCGCACACGCTTGCTAAACTAACTGTGTAAGTAAACCTTTTTTCGTCTAAATTTATGACGTTAACAGTTCGTATCAAATGTAATTACTCTTCATCGTCAACTTCGTGTTTCATAACTTTTTGTGCATGTTTCCATGCTTTTTCATAATGATGAATTGCTTTATCGAATTTTTCATTCAAGCTTTTTTTCCAATTATAACCATAAACATTACACTTTTACCTTTAGCATGTGGTGAAAAGAACTCAGTCACTTGATCATCGTAAAATGTCAAGCCTGTTGCTCCGAGGCGATGTGTATAAGAGCCTAGATAGAGTTTTCCTCCAGTGATGCTAGCTTCTAGCTGAGCTGCTCTGTAACCTCGATTGCCAAAACGCTTTAGAACTTTGTTCAAATCACTCATTAAGAATAGAGATACACTACCATCTGCAGGAAGGGCTTGATCTAGGCCAAGTTTACCTGCCACATGTCGAAATTTTCCCTCTCTAAGCAATTCGAGTACGTTTTTTTCTCGGTTGTAAAAGTATGATCCTGATCCCAAATCGGTTACTGAGTTTATTATTATGTATAAATCAATTAACGAATTACCATATGGTTTTAGAAAATCAGTTGGAGTTCCTCGGGTTGAATAATAAATTATTGTAGAAAATTGTTGCAATGAAATTGATTCCAAAGAAAATTGTCGGGTAGAACCCCGTCGTATTATAACAGATTCAAGGGAATCTTGGGGCATTCCATTCTCAGGAGATGGTTGTAATGGGATGACATTTCCTACGTTTAGGGGTATTGTGATTTTTGGAGTATTGCCTTGCCAGTCCTTCACTTGATTTACTGAGGTTAATGATGAAGCTTGGTGCATCCGCCGTATTTCTGGGTCATCGATGTCGTAGTTTGAAAGCGGTTCAGTTTTTACATTTAGTAACTCTACTTCTGGAACGTTCTTACCTGAAACATTCTTGGTGAATCCTATCGGTACAAGTGCAAGAGACACCTCTTTATCCGAGTTCAAGTCAAGGAGCGAATTTACTTGTTTGTCGACAAAACCAACTATGACTTTAGCAGCCAAGCCATGTGCAGAACTAATAGCAAGTGTATTTGCTATTATTGTACCACAGTCCCAAAACGCATGTCGATATTCTCGTGTTTGGTACTTGACTGTATTTCTTGTAAAGATGTCAGTGTAAATCAGAATCACAGGCGCGTTCTCTGCATTAATATCATTTGCAGTGGCATTAACAAGAACACGCCTATAATCCCCCTTTCGTAATTGTTTTAGTTTCATTTCTTTGGGATTAAAATGATAAACTCCAGCCTCAAGACCTGAAACGTCTTGGCATACAACATAAATTTCTATATGATAAAGTGCGCCAGTACATGAAGCAGCTCGAAATTCTACATCTCCTACCCCAGGAAAATTAATAGTCTTTGTAATTCCTCCAGAGAAGTAAAGTATTTTTGCAAGAACATTGAGGTCAGGAATTTGTCTTCCTTCTTTCAATTTGATATTGGCTGAAATTGCTTTCAGTGCAGAGAAGTCTTTTTCTGACTTTTGAATGGGTAAGGCAATAGAAGGAAGGTCTTTGTATATTTTGTATGGGTTTGGTTTATTGGCAGAATTATAGAAATGAAAACGGCTCAACAGAGAGCCATTGGGATGCTTAGTACCATTGTGATAGTGCCAAGCTGTCTCGATATTATTATTCATATCCATATTTCATAAACACACACTAAAAGTAGAATTTTACTAATGCCCAATCTGGTAATATAGTCATACTTTTAGATAAATCAGATCTTACAGTTCGTATCAAATGTTTCTTAATCCAGCTCAAGTAACCAAACAATTAGTTTAGTATTATAATTCAATCAAATGGATTTAAAGAACTATTTAGTGCTAGATAAAATTGATTAACCAAATGAAAGCTAAGAGAATCTCCG
>JAEHKQ010000108.1 GCA_016838795.1 Nitrosopumilales archaeon | reverse complement strand
ATTCTAGCCACTGAATATACTGCAGTTTCAACACCTATACAATATGCAGCTATAGCTGGTTTTGAAATCAATAAAGAAATGGATGAGTATTTTGAAATTACTAGAAGAATTCATCAAATTATGGGTGAATATACCTATAATGCATTAAATAAGATTGACGGGATTGAGACAACAAAACCTCAAGCAACATATTACCTTCTTGCCGACTTCAATCATTTCAAATCAGAATTCTATAAATCTGGAATTACAACTTCCCAGAAACTTGCTGAAACTTTGATTCAACATCCATATCATACTGCAATCATTGCTGGTGATGGACTAGTTCTAGAAAGAACTGATTTTAGCGCTAGGTTGGCATACGTCGACTACGATGGGTCTAAAGCCTATGAATACTATCAAATGAATCCTCCAAAATCTACCTCTGAAAAAGAAGAATTTGTACAAATTAATGCTCCACGATTAATAGCTGGATTGGAAAAGTTAGAATTGTTTTTTGATAATATTGGAAGTAACACTGATTCTAATTCCCAAATTAAATTGGATTCAGTAATAGTTTCTAGATAATTATTCTCTTGTAACGCTTTTTTTAGCTGATTATATTCTTCCACAGTTATTTCTCTATTATGGAGAGCTATTTGTTATTTAATGCCTGCATAAAATCTGTTGAAAATGATTTCATTGAAATTTCTTTCATGTTTGCTTTGAGTGAATTAAGGATATCTTGATATGAATCACCATACAAATCTTCTAAAACTTGCTTTAGATATTCAGGATTTTCATAGCAATCATCAAGTGTCGCATTGAAATCTTTTTGTAACATTATCATTACTTTATCAAGCTCTTCCATTCCTAATTCTAGTAAGGTATTTTTTACTGCTAATGTGACAAGTGTTTTTTGCATTTTTTCTAATTCATCTTTGGGTGGTATACATAGTTCATGCGTTTTTCGAATTATTTCATTAATATCTATTGGTTCTCTAAATACTGCTGATGGCTTTAGTCTATTCATCTCCATTTCTGTTTTTAATGTCATACGCACAACAATCATAGCTATCACTGCGTTTGGGTTTAATTCACGAATCTTTTTCAAACCATAGACTCCATCATAGGTCGGCATAGATACATCTAGATAAACTATATCCGGTTTGAGTTTTTGAAACAGAAATACAGCTTCTTGACCGTTATATCCTGTACCAACTACCTTGATCTCATGGTTGGCAAGTAACTCACTAAATACATCTAGTGTTTCTTTTTCATCATCAACAACAACTGCTCTAATTGGCATATTCGAAACCTCTCATCCTTTTGATAACTACTAGTTTTGACATTCTACCTCACTTGTTTTCTTACCATCATATAATCCAGCTATTGCATCAATCATGCATTCCGAAATATATGGAAATTCTGTTTTAATAACTGGGTACATTAGATCATCTGGCGCAGATGAGTGGGCTAGCCCTAACGCATGACCAAATTCATGTTTCATCATACTGGATAATTGTTCGTTTGAAATAGCATTGACGTCATAAATTATGATGTGACTTTTTAATATCTCGCCTTGATCTACAATTGACTTTGTATAACCAGAATAACCCTCAGGATCACTAAGAGATGACAATTCAATAGTTATGTCACCTACTGGTCTTTTAGAATTAGAAAATTCAAAATTTATTGGTATATACAATTCTGTATTTTGTTGTGCAGCTTTTTGTAGCGCACCAATCCAACCTTTGTAATATGTAGATGTAGTTCCTTTTGGACCTTTATGAGTAAATGAATTATCAATCTCTATAGTTTCTTCTGAAGCAATAGCTTCTGTAATTACATCTATTTTTTCTTGAGTCGCTAAATTATTATCTAAAATGTTAACATGAAGAATTTGACTTCCGGTAATCATCCATGGAAACCATGTTTTTAGTGTATCGCCACGTAAGTTTTGCACTAGATATTTTGATTTAGCATGTTCACCAATAAGCATCACATAATCTTTTTCTATATTATTTTCATAAAAAGTAAAAACACCAACAAAACCGCCAATTATAAGACCTGCAATAGCTATTGTCATATAATATTTTTTCATCATAACAAAACTTGTTTTTTCTTTTGAATCTGCCTTTTTAGTTAAGAATTCTTTTTCTTTTTTTAATTCTAGTAAATTTTGTGATTCTGAGATAAGTTGTGTTTGAAGTTTTATGTTTGATTTTTCTAATTCATGAATTTTTTTATCTGTAAGTACCTGCATTTCGAGTTTATCTTTTTCTTTTTCTAATTCTATGATCCTAAATTGAAGTTTTTGATTGACTTCCGCTGCTGGGCTTCTTCTGTCTTGTTCAATCTTATTTGAATATGATTCGTCTGCAATTCGATTCTCTAAATCCCATTTTGATTTTTCAAGAATCAATTCAATTTTGTTTACCTTTTCTCGAATTGCTTTATTGTAGCTTTCTAGATCTACTCCACATTCGTCCCAGTTTTTGAATAGCTCTTTTCTATCATACTCTAAATTTTCCATTATTCGTGAAGAAGCGTATTGCTATATGAAATCGGGTATGTAATTTTTGATAAATACACTCATCAGACACAAAATGAGGGAATTTTTGGTAAATATAGAAAATCAATCTCATGCCTAACAACAAAATTAGTATTTAACCGTGATCGGATTAGCGATCAGATCGATCAAGAATATTTTACCAACAATGGATAAATCCGACCTTACAATTGATCGATCTCCATGACCACAAAAATGGAGAGTCAAGCCGCTGTGGATACAATATTCACAGAAGATCCTGATTCCTCTGCATATGAATATAGAGAGACTCTAGAGAAGATTTTACTCCAATTATCATCATTTGGTTTAACCTCAAATCAATGTAAGGTCTACATCTTTCTTGGAAAATATGGCTCTAAAACAGCACCAGATGTGTGTAGAGCCCTAAAAATACCTAGAACAGAGACGTACAAACTTTTGACCACACTGCAAAACAAAGGAATGGTAACTGCTTCATTTCAACACCCGATTAAATTTACAGGAATTCCGCTAGTTGACGCAGTACATTCACTAATTAATACGGAAAAAGAACGCATCAAAAATTTAGAAAATCAGAAATCCGAGTTAAATCAGCTATGGAATGATATCCCAGAATTCCATAATGAGATACAAAAAACAGATGAAGATAAATTTCAAATGTTACAAGGCGAAAACCAAATTCATAGTAAAATTAACAATATGTTGACAACAGCTGATAGCAAATTCTTAATTCTTGGTTCAGAAAAAGATTTGATAAAATTTTATCATGCAAATTTTATAGAAACACTATCCACATCTAAACTTGATCTTAAAATTTTGACATCTTCATCTCAGAAAACACACTACATCTTTGATAATATTAAAAAAACAAATTTAAGAATACTTTCACATGAAATGGAACAATGTCTATGTTTTATTGTTAAGGATAATGATGAAGTTTTGTTTTATTTAAAAAATGCTAATAGTGGTACTGATAAACCTACAGCAATGTGGACTACATCTGAATCAATGATTTACTCAAAAAAATTATTGTTTGATTCACTTTGGTCTAACTCCAAAGTAATTTCACATTAATTTTTTCATTTCATTAATTACTAAAGGTAAGAAAGCACCAACATCAGTAACAATTCCTAATGCTTGCCAAGTACCCCTATCCATTAGCTTTGTTACAGTAGGTTGACTGATATCAATTACTATTACTTTCACATCAGCTGGCAACATATTGCCTGTAGCAATAGAGTGTAACATTGTTGAAATCATAATCACCAATTTTGCATTTTTTAATACTTCTTTGTATTTTTTTTGAGCTGCAATAACATCAGTAATCACTTCCGGAAGAGGCCCATCATCCCGAATCGAGCCTGCCAATACTAAAGGAATTTTTCTTTTCACACATTCGTACATGATTCCTTTTTTGAGCTTACCAGTTTTTACCATGCCAGAAATGGATCCTGCTTTGAAAACGGCATTAATTGCATCCATATGGTTTCGATGGCCTCTTACTGCTAAAGTGCCATCACGGACATTCATTCCTAATGAGGTTCCTAATGTAGCATATTCAATATCATGGACAGCTAGTGCATTACCAGCTAGAATAGCATCAATATACCCGTGTTTTACAAGACTTGCAATCGAATCTGCTGCACCAGTATGAACTATTGCCGGTCCTCCGACTAGAATAATTTTTCCGCCAGATTTTTTTGTTTTATAGATGTCTTCTGCAACCCGTCTTGCAATGTGTTGTGTAGGTCTTTCACTAGAGCTACTGCCCCCCATAAACTCAAAAACATTCATTCCTTCTCTTGGTCTTTCTGGAGGAGTTATTTTGACTCCTTCTTCACCAACAACAATTTTGTCACCTTTTTTTATTTCTCTAATAGGAACACAAATTGCTTTATTTCCCTTAACTACAATACATTTGTCCATCATCATATTGTCGACGTTTAACCAACGATTTTTGTAAAAAATTTGCGTGTTATTGTTTGTAGTACTATAGAAATTTTCTGGCATTAACATATTTTTTGAAGCACTTTTTAACAATACCACTTTTTGTGATTTTGCAGTAGCACCTTCTCTATATACTAATTCTAAAATTTTATCTAGATGTTTTTGATTTTTACCTTGAACAAGAAGTCTTGCATAACTTTGATCATTTTTCTTTTTACCAATACTAATTTCTTGGACCTCGAACTCACCTTTTACATCCATGATCTCATCAAAGATTTTAGTAAGTATCAAAGAATCAATTAAGTGTCCACGAACCTCTATCACTTGTGAATATTTAGCCATAATGAAACTAAGAATAAGTACTAACTAAAATCTTTACCATTTAAAAAATTGAGTTAGATGTGGGGAAATTAAACGGGGAGGGATACTTTGCCTTTGTATTCTAGAATTTTATCAGCTTGAAATAATTTTTCTAAATTTTCTTTTTGTTCTTTATTCATCCCTTGTACAAGAGTTTTTGAATATCCGTTATTATCAACCAGTGCGATGATATAGCCACTAGTATCGGTTAATACAAATCCAGAAGTTTCATCAACTATTGCGTAGAGATTTTCTTCACCAACTGGCTCCCAGACGTTTGTTTTACTACTTTTCAAGGCCAATGCAGGCATAGCTTTACCATCTGTTAATTTGTTAAGATATTCTCTGGCTTCTGCTACTCTTTTTTGCCCAACTTTTAGTGCTTGAAAATATTGCACAAATATTCAAGAATCTAATAATTATAAAAATCGTATCATAGGTATTAATTTCCGATTTCTAATTGTTTAAGTAATCGATTTATAATTTTATTATTTTCTTTACGTTCGTTAAGAATTTTCTCTAATCTTTTTTTCTTTGTAGCTAATTTTTTTGATTCGATAATCTGAAAATATTCCTCATCTAGATCATTATTTGTTTGAAGTCTTTTTATTATTTCAAATAAAATTCCTATAACTTGATTTTGAGCCTGGATTAACTCATCTTTGTTTTTTTCAGAAATTTTGTTTCACCACATTTAGCTAAGATTATTGTGAAAGTTTAGATAGAATCTCCATGAGGCGTTTATTTTTAATTTCATTTTTTGCAGTATCAAAAAATGGCTGTAGTGTTTGTTTTTGAATTCCTTCTTTAGCATAAACATTCGCTTGAAATGCCATTTCTAATTTATCTACTTCATGAAGAAATACAGCTTCATCCGTTTGTCTTTTTTGGTATTCATTCCAAATGCTTAGATATTTTTCAGCTAAAATATTTGGTAGATTATTAAAGATTTTTTTCATTGTTTCATTTTCAAGTTTTTCTTTTTCTTTTTTTGAAATTTTGTCAGTAGTTAAATCACCAGTAAAAGATTCTGCAAGATCATGCATCAAACTCATTTTCAAAACTTTTGTTGTATCAAGATTCTGTAAATCTGATAAAACCATGGCGATGACAGACATCGAAAAACAATGATCTGCTACTGACTCAGGATT
>JAEHKQ010000107.1 GCA_016838795.1 Nitrosopumilales archaeon | reverse complement strand
AGCGGCCATTCTTTGAGTATATTTTCTTGTTCCACTATACATAATGGCATTTTTTGCGCCTTGACCAATTGCCTTTTTCCCAGCTAGATAACCAGTAAGATATGCTGCTGGAATGCTCTTTCTTGAACCCTTCCAACCCTTCGCAAGCAAGTATCTTGAATGGGCCGAAGCGATAACTTTATCGCCTGACATTTCAGGCTTGTGAATCTGAACCTGAGTATTTTCATTAGAGATTTGTACAGTTACAAAATCTCGTTTACCCATCAGCATTGCTTTTCTTTTACGATAATTAGTCTTCTCGTTTCTAATTCTTTTCAATATTTTTGAATAGGCCATAGGCCAAAAGTTTGAATCTACTCTTATAAACGTTAGATGCTAAAAGATGCTAATAGAGCTTTTTGAGAATGCAAACGATTTTCTGCTTCATCCCAAACAACTGATTGTGGACCGTCTATAACAGAAGAACTTACTTCACTTCCTCTTTTTGCTGGAAGGCAGTGAAGAAAAATTGTATTTTTTTTAGCGTGTTTCATTAGAGAAGTATTCACTTGGAATTTTGGAAGAAAGTTTTTGATCCTTTTTGGATCTTGATTATGAATTGATTTGAAAGTGTCAGTCATTACTACATCAGCATTTTTTACAGACTTGATTGGATCATTGGTCAGTTCAACCTCAGTGTGTTTTTTGGAATCCTTAACAACCTTTTTGTCTGGTTCGTATCCTTTTGGTGTTGCAATTGATATTGATAAACCAGAACGAGCACATCCATAAATTAAAGAATTACAAACATTATTTCCATCACCAATCCATGCAATTTTTAGACCTTTGAGTTTCTTCTTCTTTTCCTTAATTGTCATAAGGTCTGCTAAAATTTGGCACGGATGGAACGAATTCGATAATCCATTAATCACAGGTACGGATGAATGCTTTGCAAGTTTTTCAATTATTTTATGATCATAAACCCTAGCCATAATTACATTAACATATCGTGAGAGAGTTTTAGCGGTATCCTCAATTGATTCACCGCGAGACAGCTGCATGTCATTAGATGAGAGGTTTAAAGCGTGACCGCCTAGTTGAAACATCCCAGTTTCAAAACTTACCCTAGTCCTAGTAGATGGTTTTTCAAAAATCATAGCTAATGTTTTATTCTTAAGTAAGTTGGAATGTTTTCCCTTCTTCAAATCATTCTTGAACTTTATAGAAAGGTCTAGCAGTTGAGAGAGTTCTTTACTACTTAACTCCTCTAATGTTAGAAGATCCTTAGTTTTTAATTTCATTTCTAAATCTACCAAGCAGATAATGATACTTTTTAGTTTTGTCTTATTTTCCTTAGTTTCTAGCTTGGTTTAGGTCTTCCAGAAGAAATCCATTCTCTAATTTTAATGGCAAGTTTTCTAGCTTGTTCATCAGTTTCTGGTGGAGGGACATCATACCAATCAGCATAATTATCAATATCCTTGGTTTCAATCCCTTCAAAAGGATCATCGCTAGTTTTTTCCTCAGGTTTTTTCGTTTGAAGATCTTGTTCTATTGTATTGACTTCAGGTTCTGGTTCCATTTTTTCTTGAATTTCTTTTTCTTCTTTGGGTGGAATGTCTATTTGTGAGATTTGTTGTTCAGAAATTTCCTGCGTTTGTTCTACATACCCAAACACAGCTTCAAGGAAAGTGTCTTTATCAAATTTTGTTAGATCATCATATTTCTGTCCAGTTCCTAGGTAAAGAATTGGTGTTGAAGTTACTTTAACAATTGATAATGCTGCACCGCCCCTAGCATCTGCATCGCTTTTTGTAAGAATTGAACCGTCAAATTTTACATAATTAAAAAATTCCCTTGCTTGATTTACTGTATCGTTCCCTGTAAGTGAATCACCTACAAAAATTTTAAGATCGGGTTTTACAACATTATTAATTTTTGAAATTTCGTCCATCAAATTTTTACTTGTTTGCATCCTTCCTGCAGTATCAATTAAGACACAATCAATTTTGTGTGATTTTGCATAAAGAACAGCATCTCTACATACAGCTGCTGGATCTGAGCCATAGTTTTGTGCTATAAGTTTTAAATTTAGACGATTAGTATGTTCCTTCAATTGTTCTATTGCTCCTGCTCTAAAGGTGTCAGCAGCAGCTACTACAACAGATAGTTTTGATTTTTGTAACATATTCGCAATTTTTGCTAGAGTTGTCGTTTTACCTGTACCGTTTATCCCAACAAACAAAATAATGTAGGGTTCAATCGAGTCTTTTTTGGCTTGAATATTTTGAACGATATCTATTGTTCCGGTTGCGTCAAAAAGACTACTAATGCTTTGGATTAAGCTATTTTTTACAAAATTTTCAATTTCGTTTTTATTGACTTTGGAGCCAATTAGTTTTTCTTTTAAATCAGATTTAATAGAATCAATTACCTCTAAGGCAACATCAGATTCTAAAAGGGATGTTTCAAGTTGAAGTAAAATTTCGTCAATATCTTTGTCTTTAAGCTCTTTCTCACTAAAACTTTTGGCTGCACTCGAAAATGCAGTTCGTAATTTGTCAAACATTGTATTTTCCTTTATTTTTTGGTTTTAGAACTTGATTGAATAAAACGGTTCATTTCAGCCTTACCTTGTTCTAATTTTGAAGCAACATCTTGTTTGTTTGCAGCTGTATCCTGTAACGCAACTTCAATCTCTTTTATTCTAGATTCTAGAAAATTAATTGCAGAGTCTTTATCCTTTTCAATTGCTACTCCCGCACCTACATTCAAAACAATTTTTTCACCAGATGAGATTTTTGTTTTGATAAAAGTGCCCATTCCCACTGGAATAAGTGTATCAGATTCAGATTTTTCGCCTATTCCCTTAATTGATTCAATAGCAGAGGTTGCATCCTTGAATACATTAAGCAATGAGTTTTCTCTTTGTGAAAGTTCTGCGAAATAGGATTCAAGCATTTGTATTTGATACAATAATTGTCGGGTTTGTTCACTCATTTACCAAAAAACTCCAATGATGGTTATAAATTCATTCATAGTTAAAAAATAAAAAATAAAGAAAAGTGATTACTTTGCTTTTGAAAGTCTATTATCCACTTCGTCCCAATTGACTACATTCCACCATGCTGCAATGTAGTCAGGGCGTTTGTTTTGGTACTTTAGATAGTATGCGTGTTCCCAGACATCACAGCCTAGTAATGGTACGAGGCCTTCTGTTCTTGGACTAGTTTGATTTGGCATAGACTTGTATTCAACTTTGGATGTGGAAGGATTGTAAACTAACCAACCCCATCCGCTACCTTGAATAACAGTGGTGGTAGATGAGAATTTTTCTTTAAAGTCTGTAAAACTTCCAAAAGATGAATTAATTGCATCTGCCACCGCACCACCTGGTTCTCCTCCACCATTAGATTTCATGTTGTGCCAAAACAGTCGGTGATTGTCAAAACCGCCACCGTTGAAGTTTATTGCACCTCTAACGTCATCTGGAACTTTACTTAGGTCTGAAAGGATTTCAAGAATGTCTTTATTCTGAATTTCAGAACTACATTTTTCCAAAGCTCCATTCAACGTATCAGTGTATTTTTGGTGATGTTTTGTGTGATGAATTTCCATTGTCTTTGCATCGATATGAGGTTCTAAAGCATCGTATGCATAAGGTAACTCAGGAAGGGTATATTTTCCCATGTTCGACATCATTCGTTATTCAATTTATTGCTTTACTAAGTAAGGGATTTTTACTGGCTTGATTGATTAAAAAATCATGTCACAGAACAAAGTTATTTTTTTCCTAATAATTGGCATCATTTCATCACTAATCATTTTGCAGTTTGATTATGAAAATGATTTGGAGGCATTGTTAGATAAAAGTGGTCCTTTCATTGGAGCAAATTTTGTAAATGATTTAGGATATAATGGTGAAGGCATAAAGATTGGGATAATAGATACTGGTGTTGATTATTTTCATCCTGATCTTTATGGATTTGGTCCCGATGGAAAAATTATCAATGGTTACAACTACATCAATGAAAATAATCCACCACTTGATACTAATGGACATGGTACTGAAGTTGTAGGAATTATTGCTGCAGATGGGGAATTAAAGGGAATTGCTCCAAAATCTAGTATAATTGCTTACAAAGTTTCGGATGATGGGAATTCTGTCTCACCTCAGCTAATAATCAAAGCAATTGAACAAGCAATTAAGGACGAGGTTGATATCATTAACATAAGTCTAGGAGTAAATAGAACAAATTCAAAAATTGATCAGGCAGTAAATGAAGCAATAAACAATGGTATCGTAGTTGTTACTGCTGCTGGAAACGATGGTCCGAGGCCAAGCACAATAGGTACTCCAGGAAAAAATGTTAATGTAATTACGGTGGGCGCCTCTTACAATAACATTACATCTAGTCTTGTAGCCACTCTCGAGGTTGAAGGAAAACAATTTCAAGTATTGCCCATGATTGGTACTAAACAATTAGCGGAGCCAATAACTGCTGAAATTGTTTTTGGAGAATTTGGTAGAGAATCAGATCTTATTGAAAGTTATACAGATTCAATTGTATTGGTGGAAAGAGGCAGTGATGTAGAAGGAGAGATTGTATTTTTTTCTGACAAAGAATACAATGTAGCAAATGTTGGGGGAAAAGCAATTATTGTTTATAATAATGGGCCCAGAATTTTTTTTGGTGAACTAATCCACGAGCTTACAGATACTAATTATCAACCTAGAATTCCTGCATTGTCAATGTCAAAAGAGGATGGGATGTTTTTGAAAGAACTTGTGCAAAATAAAACCAAAGGTGTGCTCAATGTATTTTATCATCCTGATTTTGTTGCATATTTTAGTTCTCGAGGGCCTGTTTCATCATTTTACATTAAACCTGATCTTGTAGCTCCAGGCGTTTTTATCAATACCACACTAACCGATGGAAGATACAATTTTACTAGTGGAACTAGCTTTGCTGCGCCTCATGTGACAGGAGCAATAGCCTTGTTGTTACAAAAAAACCCAGAATTAAAACCAAATGAAATCAAATCCATACTTGTCACAACCACGGATTTTGTGGAAGACGCATATGAAAATAAATTTCCACTCGAGGCCACGGGATCTGGAAGGTTAAATGTAACAAGAGCCTTTAATGCAAATCTCATAATTTTGCCTCACGCCTTGACGTTCTACCTTTCATCTGAGAAACAAACTCAAAGTGAAATGTTAGAACTTGTACCAATTGATGGAAATCTTCATGATGTCAATGTAAAATTCGTTGGGCCTGATATTGTAAATTTTGATTTTCAACAGAAGGATGAATTTCTTGAGGTGACTATTTCTATTTCAGAGGAGGTCTTTGGAGATTATCAAGCAGTACTAGTTGTAAAATCTGATAATACTGAATATCATGTACCAATTTTAGTCCACAAAACACAAGGAGCGATTAATGTTTTTGAAGAAGAAGGGAAATTAAATTTTGAAATTTCTCATCCTAATGGTTGGTCCTATGCAAAAATCTCAGTAATCAACAAGGATTCTGGAAAAACTGATACTACATCAGTTACTCCAAAAAAAGATTCTTCTATCACTGTAACACATAGTGGAGAACATTGGGTGATAGCAAAGATTGATTCAAACGGTACAACATTTGATGCGTATGAAGTAGTAAATATAAAAACAGCAGCAAAAGAAAGTTTTAGTTTTAGCAAATTTTTAGACACTCCTGAGAGGCCAATAATAATTGTTGTAGTTATTGGGGTAATAATTTCTCTTGTAGGATTAAAATTAAGAAACTAAATTTTCAGTATAGGGCCAGCGTTTTTAATTTCAGGTGACATACCACTAAACTTTTTGAAATTGTCTACAAACATTT